>CAMDSI010000103.1 GCA_945906915.1 Spirosoma fluviale
AGATCCATGTAGAAAGCTTGGAAGCCTTTCTTTACATAGGGGATGGTGTATTTTGCCGTTGATCCTTCTAATTTCACGCGGCGTGTTAGCCATAAATTATTGCGGAAATCTCGATCCGCTGAGGTGGTCGCCCATATTGCCGCTTCCACTAATTCCTCCGGTTTTGCTTGCACCGTTAATTCAAATCCGTCCTTTCCTTTCTCCACATTCCAGGTGCTTACTGGATATTCTTTGTTTTGTAAAGTCAGGCCAAAGAAGGAGCTCAATCCTTCCAGCGCCTGTTTCCCGCCGGCTAAATCGTGCCCAGCGTTTGGCACATAATGGATTAAGTTTTTACCAGGAATTTGGCCAAAATAATGTTTAATAGCATCCGCCGTCCAATATGGATCGTTTGTCGCCACAAAAATCATCTTAGGAACCGTAAGCTTTGTCCGATAGGAATAAGGGTCAACCATGGCGGTGATGGCCTTGCCGTCTGGAGATTCCGTGCTTTGCGGGATTCCAATTTTGACATAATCCTCTATTTGATCACTGTATTCGCCATAGGTTTCAAACTGATAGCTCAAGGTTTTCGGCATGTTCAACATATCAATCACCATAGGCCCGATCGCCTTCACGCGCTTATCATCAATCGCACTCGAAAGCCAAGTTGTCCAACCGCGTTTAGAAGCTCCCGAAATAACAAAATTGTTGATTTTATGCTGAGTCTTTTGTGCCACGAATTCTTGTACTGCATCCATTCCTTTCACGGCAGATTTCACCATGGGGAACAATAAGGGCCATGAATAATCCTTGTCTTTTCGGAATTCATTTAGGGTATAGGTGATTAATTCATCTTCCGTTTTACCGTCAAAAAAGGGCTGGTTAGGGACTTGTCTTATGATCGCTACTACCGCTTTATTTTTGATGGCGATAGTACCTAAGACAGGCCAAAGGCGACTGTCTTTGCTCCAGTTTGGCAGCTCATCCTTGTTGCTTCCTCCGTCGATAAAAAACAGCGCGCCGTCATATTGGATGGTTCCCGGTACGATAATGGTGAGCTGGTGTGTCCATTTGATACCGCGCCACTTTTGGGAGCTTAGTAATACCTGGTAGGCTTTTGTGCTTCCCATGCTGGTGGAATCTTTTATTTCCCAGGAGTAGGTCGCGTCGCCATTGGTTAAATAGCTTTTTAAGGCATTTTCTGGAGTGATTTTGGTTTGTGAAAATCCCAGAATTGGAATCAATAAGAAGATGATTCCGGCGAATAGATTTTTCATATGTAGGTTTAATAGTTTAGGTAAATATAAAAAAATAATGAATGCTTATGGTTTGAGGTTTCTATTATTTCGCCGCGCGTGAAGGAGCGATTTTCAGGAGTTGATTTTTTATTCTTATTTTTGGCAAAATTTATTCAATCATGAAAGCACCCTTTAACAAATACCTGTACCTCGGTTTCGTCCTTTTTGGACTATACGAATTATTCGTAAAGCATTCAGCTTTAGAAGCGGCAACTCAGTTCGGAATTGCTTTGATTTTCGACCCATTTGTTACGGAACAACCTTGGAAAGAGCGTCCCATGTGGCAAAAGGGAGTACTTATTTTTCACCTAGCAGTCGTCGCTGGATTGTTTGGGTATGAAGTAGGAAGTTCAGATGCTACGATAGGCTTCATCGATGGCTTGAAAGGGAATTAGTAGAACAGCAACTCGTCCACCCGTAACCAAGCACCCTTCCCTTTGTTATCCACAAAAGCGGGGAGTCTTTTTAGTCGTTCTGCTTTCACTCGGTAATATTTTGCCGGGGCTCCTGCGATAGGGATGTTGATGCCGCGGGGAGAATAGCCATTTTTTTCTTTAGGCTGAAGCGGTTTTACACTGGTGACTAGTTTCATTTTATCCGGCGAGTCCCCCGCCCAAACTTCCACCTTTACCGGAGGAAACACATCCGAATCGGTCTTCTCTAAATAGGAAAGAGTTATGCCATGGATGGGTGCGGGCTTTGCAAAAGTGGCGACAGCATCCAAGTCAGTTTCTTTAAAACCGAGCCAAGAATAATTCGAAACCCCTTTCACTTCTCGAGCGCCTAAAATAAAGTCCATCAAACTCGCCGCACCTGCTGCCGGATACTTAGGATCCGAGGAAGATAGCAGATCGATGCGCGCCGGAATAAAATTTGATTTATACACGCGCATGTCGATGGGCTTGCTGGCGAGCCAGCCGGGTTTAGTGGCAAGAATGCGAACTTTGGTGAATTGATTTATCGCCACCGGACCCGACGTCTTTAGTAAAGAAAGACTGTCTGGAATCGAGTCATTCACCGTATAGCGGAACACCACATCCCGTAACGTATGCTTGAAATTTAGCTTTTCGTTCGGCCTTAAAATTAGATTTTCATTCACTAAAATGGGCGGATTTATTTGCAAGGTTTCCTCTTTCGGAAGGTAGCCGGCATCGAATTTTATTTTAGGAAACTGCTTTTGTAACCCAGCTAAATTAGCCGCCGAAAGTCCGGTATTCCACACGTGAATTTCTTTTAAAGCGGGAAGCTTAGGAAGGAGTTTGGAAATCCCTGACAGGCCTATTTTCGTTCCGGAAATAGATAATTGTTCTAAGTGATTTAAGCCAGCTAATTGAGGGAGTCCCGCGTCATCGATAGACGTGAAATTGAGGTTTAATTTTTCTAAGTTTACGAACTTCGAAAGAAGACCTAGCGACTCGTTAGACATGGGCATTTTAGATAGTTGCAATCCTACTAATTGCTCGCTCACCTGGGTTAAATCAGATAGTGTTTTTGGGTCAAATTTTGCCGCCACATAAAAATCTGCCTGTAATGCTGGAGATTCATAAGCGATCGGATAAACGGTGCAATAGGGCGTGTTTACCGAGGCGATTTCAGATTCTGACGCGGCAGAAAAATCGTATTCTTTCGAGCTTGTTGTCAAAGCTGCAGGTTGAACCAGCTTTTGAAAATCAAGACTATACTGACCTAATTTCTGTTCGAAAGAAGCCCCTTCTTTTACCCATAAAGTCAATATTGTAATTTCATCCGGAGTTAATTGCGCTTTACCTAGTGGAGGCATGTGCTCTTTCGCGTTCATCGGGAGTTTAATGCGCTGAATTAAGTGACTATTTAGTGCATCGCCAGCCTTCCAAATGGCGCCATGTTTTCCTCCCTTCATCAGGTTCGCAATGCTATTCATTTTGAGCGCGCCTTTCGTTTTTTGATCGTTATGACAGGACTCACATTTAGCTTTTAAAATGGGTTGGACGATGTCGTTAAATACCACCGTTTCGGCGGTGATTTCAACCTCTTTCGAACCAAAGCGCAAGTAATCTTCTCCGTGCGTAATACTCGCTCCGGTGTGTCCCGCAAAGATCAACGCAATGAATCCTAATGCAGCGCCCACGAGTAGATTCCTGCGCGCTAAAACCCAAACAAAATATACAAACGAGACCGCCACGCCAGACCATTGATGCCAGTCTAAGGCAGAGGTTTCGTAGCCTCCTTCTTTGGCCAAAAACAAACCAAAAATGGCCGTCATGGTAGAGAAAATCGCAGTCAATAAAAGTAAAGATTCCGCTAAAACCTCAAAAGACAAAAGCTGTTTTTTGATACCGAATAAGGCCAACAATAAGACGCCAAATCCGATGGGTAAGTGTAAAATCAAGGGATGTAAATGGCCGATTCCTGTTAGCGGCAAAGCAAATCTTGATTGAAAAATCAGCAGGAAAACAAGGAAGCCTTGCAGGCCCCACAAAATCAAATTTCCTATTTTCTCGATCTTACCCATTACGCGATTAATCCTGGTATAACATTCCCCGCAATATCCGTTAATCGGTAGCGCCGGCCTAAATGTTTAAAGGTTAATTGTTCGTGGTTAATCCCCATCAAATGCTGCACAGTCGCATGGAAATCATGGATATGTACCGGGTCTTTCACCACATTATATCCTAATTCGTCTGTTTCTCCATACACCGATCCCGCCTTTACCCCGCCGCCGGCCATGAAAATACTGTAGGCACGCGGGTGGTGATCGCGACCATAATTATCTACGGTATATTGTCCTTGGCAATAATTAGTTCGACCGAATTCGCCTCCCCAAATCACCAACGTTTCATCTAATAAACCGCGTTGTTTTAAGTCCGTAATTAATGCTGCTGAAGATCGGTCCACATCTTGTGCCTGCATCGCCATTTCTTTAGGCAAGTTTCCGTGCGAGTCCCATCCTTGGTGGTAGATTTGGACGAAGCGAACACCTGATTCGGATAGTTTACGAGCTAGCAAAACGTTAGCTGCATAGGTCCCCGGAACTAAGCATTCTGGCCCGTACATTTTGATAATGTGATCGGGTTCTTTGGATAAATCAGTTAATTCTGGAACCGCGGTTTGCATGCGGTAAGCCATTTCATATTGCTGTACTTTGGCCTCCACTTCCGGGTCCTTGTTCTCCGCAAATCCCTCGTGATTTAATTCAGCTAACTGATCGAGCATACGTCGTCTGCCCGCTTTATCGATGCCATCTGAATCATTTAAATAGAGAATCGGATCTTCAGAACTGCTAAATACGACTCCTTGATGGGTAGAATCTAAGAATCCATTCGTCCAAAGCTTCGAATAAACCCCCTGTCCATTTCCGCGTCCTCGCGAAAGCAACACACAAAAAGCGGGCAAGTTTTTATTCTCACTGCCTAAGCCATAGGACATCCAAGCTCCCATACTCGGGCGGTTGCCTACTTGTGCCCCTGTTTGTAAAAAGGTTAAAGCGGGATCGTGGTTAATGGCATCGGTATTCATCGTGCGAATCACGCAAATGTCATCCGCCACTGAGCCAATATGTGGGAATAAATCACTGATATAGGTACCCGATTTGCCGTATTGTTTGAAATTATAATACGAACCGACTAGCGGGAATTTGTCTTGCGATGCGGTCATTCCCGTCAAGCGTTGTCCACCCCGAATGGAATCAGGCAATTCTTGCCCAGCCATTTTATTTAGGTTGGGTTTGAAATCAAAACTTTCATATTGGGAGGGGGCTCCGTTTTGGCATAAGTAAATAACCCGCTTCGCTTTAGGGGCGAAATGGGCAACACCTAATGGCAAAGATTCTCCCGCAGCATCCCCTTTGAAAAGTTCAGGAACTAACAGGGAGCCCAGCGCTAATCCGCCTATGCCCGCCGCCGCTTGCCCGAAGAAGTGTCGGCGCGTAACGTTCAATCGATTTTTGAAGAATTCGTTTTCCATATTACACGCGCATGATGGCCTCCTCTAGGTTAAAGATTAATTGAATTGTCAGCATCATCGCCGCCGTGGATCCCGTGACCGCTGCCTTATCCTGTTTGTATTCCCCTATTTTCATCAATTTCTGGACTTTTTTAGGGTTTTTCACACAAGATTCCTGCTCGGCCTTATAATAGTTCAGCAGCATGGTTAGCTCCTTTTCTTTCGGGGCACGGCAAACAATTCGTCTAAATGCCCGCGTTAATTTCTCTTCCATGGATCCCTTTTCATGTGAGATTCGACTAGCCAAAACGCGGGAACTTTCTAACACATGGGGATCATTCATCATGACCAAAGCCTGCAAGGGAGTATTCGTTCGACCTCTTTGGACTTCGCATTGATCTCGGTTACTCGCGTCGAAAATTAACATGGTAGGCGGCGGAACAGTTCTTTTAATAAAGACATACATCCCGCGACGATACAAATCTTGGTTATGGTCTTGGATATAATTCATCAACGATCCGCGGCCGGAGGTAGCTACTTCCCAAAGCCCTTTAGGCTGGTAGGTCTTCACGCTAGGGCCGCCGATTTCCTGATTTAAAATACCTGCGGAGGCTAATACTTGATCGCGGATTTGTTCCGCCGGAATGCGAATGCGAGACATGCGCGATAAATAGATATTTTCTGGATCCACTTTTTGGGCTGCCGTAGTGACCGTTGAAGCTTGTCGGTAAGTCGCTGACATAACGATTTGTTTTACCAAACGTTTGATATTCCAGCCATGTGTTTGGAAATCAACCGCTAGCCAATCCAATAATTCTGGATGTGTCGGAAGTTCGCCTTGCATGCCAAAATCCCCCAATGTTTTCACGATGCCCCTCCCAAAAAATTGCCCCCACATCCGGTTCACGAATACGCGAGAAGTCAATGGGTTAGCAGGATCTAACAGCCAGCGGGCTAGTCCGAGTCTATTTTGACTGTATTTGGCGGGGCTGAAAGGAAGGATACTTTTGGGAATACCTGCCTGAACTTCTGGCCCATGCATATCATAATTTCCTCTCGAAAGGACATAGGTAGGCCTCCAGCGAACAGAATCTGTCATCACCATGACATCCACCGCGGCGGTGTCTTTTTTGTGAATAAACTTCAAAATCGATTGCACATCTTTTGTGGAGATGGACATATTCGGAGGATCGGCGAAGGAGGCATCTATCGTCCCAAACAAGCCTTTTTCAGGAACCTGATTAAAGAAAGCATAGGTGCTGTAATAATCTTTTTGGGATATCGGATCGTATTTATGGTCGTGGCAGCGCGCGCATTCGAAGGTGAGTGCGAGGAAAGATTTGGAAAAAGTATTCGTTCGATCATTCACATATTCCACGCGGTATTCCTCATCGATAACGCCACCTTCTTGGGTGATCTTGTGATTGCGGTTAAAACCCGTGGCTAACATCATCTCCTTAGTAGGACGAGGCATTAAATCCCCGGCTAATTGCCAAGAGGCAAATTTCGCATACGAATAATTCGAATTAAAGGCATGAATCACCCAGTCCCGCCACGGCCACATCGTTCTAAGGCCATCGTCCTGGTACCCATGAGAATCCGCATAACGGGCTAAATCCAGCCAGCTAACGGACATTTTTTCGCCATAATGCTTACTGCCTAGCAACTCATTAACCATCTTTTCATAGGCTTGCGGGCTATCATCTTTCAGAAAACGATCCTGCATCTCGAGGCTAGGCGGCAGACCTGTTAAATCCAGGGCCACTCGTTTTAATAGCTGCTCTTTCCCTGCCTCTGGACTAGGCTCAAGCGACTTCTCCGTCATTTTTGCATAGACAAAAAAATCGATCGGATTGCGAACCCAATCTTCATCTGCCTTTGGTAATTCTGACTTTACCGGCTTAATAAAAGCCCAGTGGGGCTTGTAAACGGCACCTTGCTTGATCCATTTTTCGATCAAATCAATTTCATGCGATGTTACCGTTAGATGTGAGCTCATCGTAGGCATGCGAAGCGAGGTATCTTTTGTAATCAAACGCTGGAAAGCATCCGAAGATTCCGGGTGGCCTGGAACAATGGCGTGCATCGAAGGATTGTCTTTAAACGCAGCATAAGCTCCTTCCGGGGTATCTAAACGCAAGTTTGATTTACGCTTATTCGCATCAGGCCCGTGGCATTTAAAGCAACGATCAGAAAGGATAGGGCGTATATGGTAATTATAGTCAATCACATCCGGCATGGACGTGTCTTGTGCTTG
>CAMDSI010000104.1 GCA_945906915.1 Spirosoma fluviale
GATAGAGGCGAATTGACATTATTCACCACTAAATCTAAATCACCGTCATTATCTAAATCCCCATAAGCCGAACCATTCGAGAAGCCGGGTCCTTCAATACCCCAAGCCTTGCCTTGATTCGAGAACTTTAAATCTCCCTCGTTCTTAAACGCATAATTTGGGATAGGTACAGACGAAATCTTGTCCGTAAATTCTTTGTAGTCAAATTTCTTCCCATCTAACATCTGCTGCATCGTATTGCGATCCCCTAAGAAATCGACGAAATCTTGATCCGTTAGATCTTTAGCAATTCCATTTGCCACAAAAATATCCTTCTTCCCGTCATTGTCCATATCGAAGATCAAGGCGCCCCAGCTCCAGTCCGTTGCATGAACACCGGCTAATTGACCCACCTCAGAGAAGGTCCCGTCGCCATTATTCAATTGCAAGTTATTGCGCATATATTGATGCCAAAATCCTCGCTTCTTCTTCAATTCCACTAAATTATATCCCTCAAAAACGGACGTCGTCTTCAAACGGCGATCATCCCCTGGTAACATATCTGTCACGAAGATGTCCATATAGCCATCATCATTCAAATCCGCCATATCAGCCCCCATCGAGCTCAAGGAAATATGCGGCATCTGATTCTCTAAATCTTCCTTAAACGTGCCATTCTGCTGATTAATGTACAAGTAATCGCGCTCGTAAAAGTCATTTGAAATATAAATATCTGGCCAGTTGTCATTATTCACATCGCCTAGCGTAATTCCCAAACCAAAACCAATTAAACTTCCATAAATACCCGCCGTCTCCGACACATCGGTAAAATGAAGTTCCTTTCCATCCTTGCTATCATTTCTAAATAACTTATCACCCCCTAATTTATCCCGCTCCTCACGTAAATTCGTATACCCTAATTTATCAATTGGGGTAAAGCTGTTATTCAATAAATACATATCTAAATCCCCATCCCGATCATAATCGAAGAAGGCTGCGTGTGTCGAAAATCCACCATCCGCCAGTCCTGCCTCTTTCGCCTGTTCCTTGTAAGAAGGAACGCCAGCCTTAATTCCTTGATTGATATATAATTGATTCCCACGCTGATCACGAGAACCAGAATTACATACATAAATATCCATCAAACCATCTCCATTCACATCTGCAAATGTGACGCCTGTAGACCAAAACTTCTTCCCCACTATCCCCGCTTTAACGGTGATATCCTCAAATTTCATTGCCCCCTTGTTCAAATACAATTTATTGTCTTCGAAATTAGACGTCACAAAAAGATCCGATAATCCATCATTATTTACATCTCCAATAGCCACACCACCTCCGTTATAGAAGTTACGGTAATTGAAGATATTAAATTCTTTTTTCTCTAAACTGCGATTCACAAAATCGATACCTGTCTGCTCCGCAGGCAACTCCTCGAAAAGCGTATCCTCGTTCTTAGAACAAGAAAATAAACCTAAAATAACAAGAAGATATAGACTGAATTTTTTCATCCTAAAATGTGATTTTTTGCGTCACAAAAATACAAAATGCTAGGGGTATATAAAACCCTTATAAAACAAAAAGGCAGAACCAACTGGTTCTGCCTTTCTATAAAAAACCTTCAGATTAATATCCTGGGTTTTGAGTCAATAATGGATTCGCATCACGACGAGGTTGTGGAATTGGGAACAATTCACGAGTCTTGTCAGTAACAGCCATAAATTTACGAGCTGTAGAGAATTTACCGAAACGAATCAAATCATTACGTCTCCATCCTTCCCATGCTAATTCACGACCACGCTCAGCTAAGATTGCATCAGCCGTAACCGCAGTTAAAGCAGCAACACCAGAACGAGTACGGATAGCGTTGATATCAGTTAACGCTTGCGCTGTATTTCCTAAACGGAACGCAGCTTCTGCACGCATTAAGATAACATCAGCTAAACGTAAGAATACATAGTCATTTGATTGATCACCGTTCGGGTTGTTCTTTTGGATCTCATATTTCTGAGAACGAATACCAGCTACTTGGAAAACAGCATCCGCATCAGTCATTTGATCTTTTTCCCAATCCGCAACGAATGCTAAATCAGCACCTTTTGCATCTTTCAATTTAGCTCCAGAAGCAGCATATTGCTGTCCTTTGATCCACATCGCACCACGTAAGTCATTAGACTCAAATGAGTTGTAGAAATCAGCTAAAGTACAGAAACCATTCCAAGGAGAGTTACCTAAACCATACGTTTGTTGGTTAGCATAGTGTAACGTTCTCATGTGGAAGTTCATACCACCCGCTTTGAATGAATCAAATGGGATAGAAAAGATATTCTCGTTTGAACCTTGGTTTTGAACAACAAAGTTAGACAACGTAGAAGAAGATAATGACCAGCCATTCGAAGATTTGATTACTTGATCAGCTGTATCATATGCTTTTTGCCATTCTGTAGCTCCTTTGTAAACACCTGCGTTCAAGTATACTTTCGCTAATAATGCTTTAGCAGCATCTTGCGTCATACGAGAGTATGATTTACCTGAAGTTAAATTAGGAATAGCAGCAGTTAACTCAGAAACGATAAATGCATAAACCTCAGCACGCGTCTTAGTCGCAGCAGAAGATTTGTTATCTGTTACGATAGGCACATTACCGAATGCATCCACAGCCATGAAGTAATAGATAGCACGTACTGCACGTAACTCATCTACCGCTTTTTGGTTAGCAGCTACTACTGGGATCAATTGGTTCACTTGAGAGATATTACCAAAGATGAATCCCCACATTCCATTAATAGGACCGTGTTGAGGAGTCCAAGTGTGGCGAGAATACGCCAACCAGTCACCACCATCAAACCAGTCACCACCACGAGTAGGAACAATTAACTCATCCGAAGATGCTTCACTTGGATTAAACCAATCCCATGTGATTCCACGAAGACCACCATAAGCAGGTCCTAGTGCCGCAGCAATTTGAGCATCAGTCTTTAAGAATTGATCCGCTGGGATCGAATCGTAAACTGGCTCAGTCAAATCTGTACAAGACGATAGGGCTAACGAAGCGAAAACACCTACTGAAAGTACTTTATAGATATATTTTTTCATTTTTTTAATTATTTTATTAATTAAGTTATATAACTAATAGTGTGGCAATTATGTTTTAGAAAGACAAATTAATACCCGCAGTAAAGGCACGAGTTTTGTAGTAAGTCTCACGAACATCGATACCAGGAGCAGCGTTACCAATAGAAAGGTTTTGGCTAACTTCTGGATCAACACCTGAATAGTTAGTGAACAACAATAAGTTGTTACCAGCTACATAAATACGAGCTCTCTTGAATACACCTTTAACTGGTAAAGTATAACCTAAAGAAGCGTTATTTAAACGGATGTGATCACCTGACTCTACATAGTAATCCATAGGGATCGTACGCTCATCATTGATTACAGATGTTAAAGCAGTTTTCAAGGCATTAGATTCTCCTAAACGACCATCTTGACGACCTAATAATAAGTTGTTCGTGTTAACGATTTTAGCACCTGCATTTCCAGTGAATTGGAATTGTAAGTCAAATGCTTTGTAACGTACGTTAGTAGTTAAACCACCTACGAAAGTAGGGTTAGGATTTCCAATATAAGTACGGTCTTTAGCGTTAGGATCTACAGTACCATCACCATTAAGGTCTTGGAATATGTATTTGCCATTTTCGATTTTAGAAATCTTAGCTCCGTAGAATACACCTACTGGTTGACCAGCTTGTAATACAGAGAAGTTTACTGCTGAAGTACCACGGATGTAGCTACCTAAAGAAGTAGATAAGAATACTTGGTCAGCTGCTGCGAACTCATCGTTTTTCAATGAGATCAATTCGTTTTGGTTGAATGAACCAGCGAATGTAGAGCTAATTGACCAATCTTGCGTATCTAACCATTGGTAAGAAGCAGAGATCTCAATACCACGGTTTTGCATCGAACCAATGTTCGCTAAGATAGTTGGATATACATATCCTTTTTCTTGTGGAGCATTAACTGTGTATAATAAATCTTTTGTTTGACGAGTATACCAGTCAATCGATCCAGTTAATTTACCTTTCAAGATAGAGAAGTCTAAACCAGCACCGTAGTTTTCGTTAACCTCCCACTTCAAGTTAGGGTTCGGGTTAGATTGTACAGCATATGATGGTAAGAAGTCATCAGCACTACCATCATAGTATGTTCCAGAAGGACCATAGAATGATTTAGATAACAACGGACGAATACCTTCCGAGTTACCAGTTCTACCCCAAGAAACACGAAGCTTCAAGTTATCGATAGTTGTATTTCCTTTTAAGAATGCTTCTTCAGTTAATGACCAACCCACTGAAACCGATGGGAATAAACCCCACTTGTTGTTATCACCGAATTTAGTCGAACCGTCACGACGCATGTTCACAGTAGCAAAATACTTGTTCATTAACGAGTATTGAGCACGTGCTAAGAAAGAAACCAATTTATATTCGTTTTTGTAAGAATACAAAAGATTTGGATTCGAACGAATACCTAAACCAGAACCTAAGTTATTAGCTTCAAACGCATCCGTTAAAAAGTTGTTATTAGAAGCACCGAAACCGTCGTTAACAACATCTTGATACGTATAACCTCCTAATAATGTCAATGTAGACACATCAGATAATTTCTTAGTCCAGTTCAAAGTAGCTTCTAATTGCTTATCAGTTACCGCGTTTAATGAACGAGATGCAGAGTTTCCACCTACAGTTGATAACAAGTTACCTGGTGTAGTTGCTGCGAAATATGCATTGTTAGCATTTTGAGTACGTAAAGTACCTGACACGTTAAATACTAAACCATCCATGATAGTATAACCAGCAGAAGCATTGAATAAGAAGTCTTGCAAACGTTGTGTGTTCGTTTTCTTCTCTAAAGCAGCTAATGGATTGAAGTTAGCAAATGTACCTGGTAATTGGAAGTACGTACCGTTAGCAGCATAAACTGGGTCAGTTGGACGCATGTTCATTGCAAAACCAATCGCACGGTTATCAGAGAAAGTTCCGTTTGTTTGCATTGCAGACATGTTGAACTTCATGATTAATTTACCATCTAATGCTTTCGCATCTAAGTTCAAACGACCAGTTAAACGATCTTTTCCTGAACCGATTAATGTACCAGTTTGGTCTAAATAACCTACTGAAGCACGGTAAGACAAGTTCTCAGAACCGCCTGAAACACCTACGTTGTGGTTTTGAGAAACCGCAGTACGAGTGATTACATCTAACCAATCTGTGTTAGCACCATTGTCATCAAATGTTTGCTTGTATTTCGCAGCCGCAGCGCGGAATTCAGCAGCATTTAATAATTCTGGACGTTGAGAGATAGTCTCAGCACCTACATAAGCTGAATAATCAACTGTAGGAGCACCTGACTTACCACGTTTTGTGTTAATCAAGATTACACCATTCGCACCACGAGAACCGTAGATAGCTGCAGAAGATGCATCACGTAACACGTCCATAGATAAGATATCCTCTGGAGCAACGTTTTCGATAGGAGCACCAATCACACCGTCAATAACGTATAGAGGCTCAGAACCTGCGTTCAATGAACCTGTACCACGTAAACGTACAGTAGGACGAGCATTAGGATCACCTGAAGATTGAGTAATCACTAAACCAGCTACTTTACCTTGAGCAGCAGCTAATGGGTTAGTCACAATACCCGCATTGAAATCACGAGATCCTAAACTTGTTACAGTTCCTGAAATCTCTTTTCTCTTTTGAGTACCATAACCTACTACCACAACTTCTTCTAAAGATTGATTGTCAGCAGCTAAAGAAACGTTCACTACAGAACCTGTAGCAGAAACTTCTTTTTTAGCATAACCTACAAAAGTGAATACTAAAGTGCTACCACTTCCTGCATTTACTTTATAAGTACCGTTTATGTCAGTTTGAGCACCTCTAGTGGTACCTTTAACAGTGACAGAAACACCAGGAATAGCTGAACCATCTTTCGAGTCAGTTACTTTACCTGAAACCACATCTTGGGCGAAAGCACCCAAGGAAATTACTAGTGCAACAGCAACACTAAAAGCTTGCTTGAAGCCTAGGTTACTAACACTTGATCGCACAAGGCGACCCACTCTCTTGTAAGAATGAATCATAAGTGAAAAATTAAGGGTTAAAAATAATTAATGATTCTTGTAGGCTCTGTTCTTATTCCTATTATATACTGATTAATGAAATTTTGCTGGCCGAAACCTTTCCAAATAGCTCATGTCATCTTATATATAGTATGACTAATATCAAAACCTCCACAAAAAAAAGAAGAATAAATTGAATAAAAAAATGATTTAAGATAATGAATCGATGACAGAGGGCTAATAAATTGCACAAAAGTCAGATTTTTAAATAAACTAGCACAGTATAGGACTGAATCTGAAAATAATCTAATTGTTATCTAATTGTAAACAGAGGCCGTATTTTAGGGATACAAAAAATCATAAATGGCGAAATTAGGCTTGAATCGATTGTATTTTTTCAATAGAAAATATTTTAAAAAAATTATCAGTTTTTTTTCGGTAATCTAATACCAAAAATAATTTAGGCCAAAATTGGAATAATACAATTCGAACAATGCTATACTGTTCATTTTTATCAAGGTACCGGATCATGACCACTTCCTCCCCAAGGATGACAGCTGCTGACGCGTCGAATTGTTAGTCGTAAACCCTCGATTAAACCATGCTTTTGAAGGGCTTGCTTCGCATATTCAGAACAAGATGGCGAATAGCGACAGGAATTAGGCAAAAAGGGCGAAATCATTCCTTGGTAGATTCGTATCAAGACCTGAAAAAAGAAAACTAAAATACGCGCTAACATAGGGGTTTGAATTAAGGCCTTTTCTGATTAAATTGCTTTTAAATTTAACAAATACATTTCGCATATTCGTCTATGAATCGCAGGTCTTTAGCTCTTGGAATTTTAGCCTCCTTATTTTGCATGGCTTCCTGCAATAATATTCCTGGACATTTTTTCGCTAGCAAAAGCACCGTTGAAAAAAGAAATGACAGTATTGCTACGCTTTTTGACCCAATAATAGCACAAAAAAAAGCGGTAAAACTTGATACATTTTTCAAAGCACTTCAGAAGAACACCGGATTCAATGGCACGGTGTTAGTCGCTCAATATGGGAAAGTTATTTACAAGCGTGCCTTTGGGATTGCAAATAACTTCACGAAAGATCAATTAAGCACCCGAACGCCTTTTCAACTCGCCTCTGTCTCAAAGCAATTTACTGCGGTTTCTATCTTGCAGTTGATGGAACAAGGAAAATTAAAATTAGATGACCGCGTGGAGCAGCATATTCCCGGGTTCCCTTATGATTCTAGTATTACAATCCGCAGTTTATTGACACACAAGTCTGGGCTTGCTAATTATGCGTATTGTTTGGACAAATACTATGACAAGAAAACTCCTTTAAC
>CAMDSI010000105.1 GCA_945906915.1 Spirosoma fluviale
AAAAACTACGCAGGACGATAAGATGAAAGGAATTATTTTAGCTGGTGGATCTGGAACAAGATTGCACCCCTTAACTTTAGCAGTTAGTAAGCAATTGATGCCGGTTTATGACAAACCGATGATCTATTATCCCTTGTCTATCTTGATGCTATCAGGCATTAAGGAGATTTTAATCATCTCTACACCGCACGACTTGCCTCATTTTGAGAAACTTTTAGGCGATGGATCCCAAATCGGTTGTCACTTCGAATATGCCGCACAACCGGAACCGAATGGATTAGCGCAGGCTTTTGTGATAGGTGAAAAATTCATAGGTAAGGATAAGGTGGCCTTGGTTTTGGGAGATAATATCTTCTATGGCTCTGGTTTAAGTAAATTATTACAAGCAAACAGCGATCCTTCCGGTGGCGTTGTTTATGCCTATTCGGTGACTGATCCGGAACGGTATGGTGTGGTGGAGTTCGATGCAGATAATAAAGTGATCTCCATCGAAGAGAAACCGACGCATCCTAAATCTAATTATGCCGTTCCAGGCTTGTATTTCTACGATAATGACGTGGTGGAGATTGCCAAAAACATCGCCCCATCTCCCCGTGGAGAATACGAAATCACAGACGTAAACAAGGAATACTTAAAGCAAGGACGTCTTTCGGTGGGTATTTTGAACCGCGGAACCGCTTGGTTAGATACTGGAACCTTCGCTTCCTTGATGCAGGCGGGACAATTCGTTCAAGTAATCGAAGAGCGCCAAGGCATGAAGGTGGGTTGTATAGAAGAGGTAGCTTATCGCATGGGTTATATCGACAAATCTCAATTAAAGAAAATCGCAGAACCGCTTGTTAAAAGTGGATATGGGCAATACCTATTGAATTTAATCGCCTAATCGGCTTTAAAGTCCAAAAATTCCCGCTAATAAGGCTAAAGAAAATAGCAAGATGGCGGGAATTTTTGTTTTCTCTGCTAAAAGGAATGCGAGACCCACAATTCCTAAAGATATAAACTGCGCATCAACCACCAAAGGTCGCGTAAAAGTAAATACAGCCACTAAAGTTAAACCCACCGATGCTGCCTGAATTCCGGCCAAAGACGCACGAATAAAGCGATATTGCTTTAATTGCCCCCAAATTCGAAATACAAAGAAGATCAAAAAGGTGCCTGGCAAAAATATCCCAATAGCTCCGATGGCGGATCCAGCCAATTCGCCTAAAATTCCGTAATCTTTCATCAATAAGACACCTAAATAGGATGTCAAGGCGAAAACGGGGCCCGGTAATGTCTGCGAAAGTGCCATTCCAGTTAAAAAAGACTCCGAATCGATCAAGTGCTTAAATTCAACAAACTCGGTATATAAAACGGGCGCAAGAATATGTCCTCCTCCAAAAACAAGGGATCCATTTCGATAAAAATTCTCAAAAATTCGAATCGGGAAGTAATCCGTAAAATGCCCTAAAACTGCTAAAAAGACTAAAAATCCCCAATACAAATGAAAATTAGCCCAGGGAATGACAAATTTATGTTTGGTTTGTGCAGGGAAATCTCGGTAGTTAAACGAGGATACAACACCACCTAAAACTAATACCAAAGGAAAAATATAAGGACTGTGAAAGGCGATCCCAATGAAAAGCGTCACTAAGAGAATAATGACATACATGGGACCTGTAATGACCTTTTTGGCCATATACCAACCCGCCTGTAATATCAAGCCAATTCCGACGGGTAAGACATACTGCAGAATGGAATTATCACGCAAAAAAGTCATCCCAAAGGCCGCTATGGTCATAATCAAGACAGCAGGCATAATCCAACAAAGTATAGTTAAATAAGCCAACGAAGTCCCTCCCCGCTTCAAACCAATCGCGGTAATCATTTGTGTCGAGGTAGGTCCTGGCAGAACAGAGCAGAGCGCTTGAATTTCAAACAATTCTTCTTCACTTAAATAGCCTCGTCTTTTGACTAATCTATCTAAAAAGAGTGCAAAATGAACTTGTGGTCCACCAAAAGAGGTGCAGGCTAAAATCAAGACATCCAGCAGGAAATCCCCGTGTTTTAGCCGCATACTTATGCCTTTTTAAGTCCTAATTCAATCAATCGCTCATTCAAAAACTCCCCTGCCGTCATATTTGTATAAATTTTAGGAAATTCAGTGGAGACACAAGAAGGCAAGCAAGTTAAATCCATTTCAGAACGCGGATGCATAAAGAAGGGAATCGAATAACGCGAGTTACCCATTTTTTCGCGAGCCGGATTCACTACGCGGTGGATCGTCGATTTTAATTTATGATTCGTCAATCGATCTAACATATCCCCCACATTCACCACCACCTGATCAGGTAAAGCTGTTATTGGAATCCATTTACCATCCATTCGCAATACCTCCAATCCTTCAGCAGAAGCACCCATTAATAAGGTAATTAAATTAATATCACCGTGAGCTGCAGCTCTCACCGCTCCTTCTGGTAAAGAATCAGGATTCAAAATTGGAAAATAATGAATTGCACGTAAAATGGAATTTCCATTTTTTACTCGAGATTCAAAATAGTCTTCTGGCAAGTTTAAATAGAGCGCAATCGCCTGTAAAAGTGCCTTCCCTGCCGTCTCAAGTGTATGATAGGCTTCTACTGTATATTGTTCAAAATTCGGATATTCTGTCGGAAAAACGTTAGCCGGGTATTCGGACCAAACCGAGTCACCATCCTCCTTTAGAGGTTGACCTACATGGTAAAATTCCTTTAAATCAGGTACAGTGAAGCCTTTAGCCGTTTCTTTTCTTTTCCCGATATAACCTCGTTGGCCTGCAATACCTTCAATTTCATAGGATTGCTTTAGCGAGTCAGGTGATTGAAAGAATTGTTCTACTTCAGAATACAAATTTGTCGTAAAGTCATTCGTCAAACCGTGTCCCTTGATGGCCACAAAACCAATGGTGTTAAAGGCTGAACCTAATTCTTGTACAAATTTCGCCTTGCGACTTGCATCGCCAGATAAGAAATCCGCTAGATCCAGCGAAGGAATTTCATCTAATAACATCTTATTTACTAAAGTTAGTTGATACAAAATCCCAGTTAACTAGGTTCCAAAATGCTGCGATATAATCCGCGCGTTTATTCATGTATTTCAAATAATACGCATGTTCCCACACGTCTAAGGCTAAAATGGGCTGTCCTTTCACCTCGGCAAGATCCATCAGAGGATTATCTTGATTAGGCGTAGACGAAATTACCAATTTCCCGTCTTTTTTGATTAACCAAGCCCAGCCCGAACCAAAACGTGAGCTTGCTGCCTTTGCAAATTCAGCCTTAAAAGCTTCAAATGAGCCGAAATCTGTGTCAATTTGCTTCGCTAGAGCAGCTGAAGGTTTCGAACCTTTGGCAGGCGCTAACACATTCCAGAAAAAACTATGATTCCAGTGTCCACCCCCATTATTACGCACCGCAACGGGCTGAGTAGAAACTGAACCCAAAATTTCTTCTAAGGTCTTCGTCGTCCCTGGTAAAGCCTTGTTTAAATTATCCACATAGGCTTTGTGGTGGCGATCATGGTGAATTTCCATTGTTAAACGATCGATATGAGGCTCTAAAGCGTCAAAAGCATAAGGCAAAGCCGGTAAGCTAAAAGAGTCTGCCACGGGTGAAGCAAAAGAAGGCAACACCACGCTAACTCCCGCAAGAACTATCGATTTCTGTAAAAATTCCGCACGTTTCATCGTTTATTTGGTTAAATACTATTCGTAAACTATTCATACACAACTCGACCTACTATACTTCGTCCTAACGTAATCTCATCCGTATATTCTAAATCACCACCAATGGGAATTCCACGTGCAATCGTGGATAATTTAACGGGAAACTCCTTCAGTTTTTTGGTCAAATAAAAAGCCGTCGTATCCCCTTCCATCGTAGGACTCAATCCTAAAATCACTTCTGCGACCTTCCCTGATGCTACGCGAGCTACCAAGGTTTCGATCGTTAAATCACCCGGCGAAATACCCGATAAAGGGGAAATAATCCCTCCTAGCACGTGATATAAGCCCATAAATTGACCGGTATTTTCAATCGCTAACACATCTCGTAAATCCTCCACGACACAAATAATACTCTCATCTCGCTTATGACTGGAACAAATACCACATAAATCTCCATCGGAAATCATATGGCATTGCGGACAGTATTTCGTCTCTGTTCTTAATTGAACCACCGCGTGTGCTAATTGCAAAGACTGTGCTTCTGGGCGCTTCAAAAGATGTAAGGCTAATCGCAATGCCGATTTTTTACCAATCCCAGGCAGTTTAGAAATCTCTTCCACCGCTTGTTCAATCATCTTCGAAGGATAGTTATTCATCATACGCTTGCTTCAATTTCTGCTGAAATTCCTCTACGGCAAATCTCATTGCGCATGGATACTAATTCATCAAATCCACCCGTTTTCACACCGCATTTCCCTCTAAAATGAATCTGTAAAGTACATTGCTCCGCTTGCTGTGGCGTATGTTCACAAACCTCAATTAGCGTCAAAATCACATATTCAAAGGAATTTACTTCATCATTATAGACAATCAGTTGATGGGCTTCGATCACCTCTTCCTCTACGAGGGTAGAAGTTTCTTCTTGCCATTTTTCCTGATTTTGAAAAGAAAAAGGTAGACGATAAATACTATCTACACAGAATTCCATATTTTTGATGAATTTGAAATCAAATTTAAAAAAAAATCCGTTCCAAACCTTATGTCTGTACAATTAGCTGGAGGAATTCTTGCCCTCTATTTTGGACTTCTGTTAGCCATTTCCTATTATACCTCGAGAGGCGCTGATACCCATGCCTTTTTTACAGCCAATCGCGAGTCCCCTTGGTGGCTAGTTGCTTTTGGAATGATCGGAACATCGATATCTGGTTTAACTTTCATTTCTGTTCCTGGAGCCGTAGGCAAGACCTATTTCACCTATTATCAAGTCATTTTAGGCCATTCGCTTGGTTATCTGACCATTGCACTCGTATTAATGCCCTTGTATTACCGATTGAATCTGATTTCCATCTACGGATATTTAGAAAAACGCTTTGGTTTTTGGTCTTATAAGACCGGCTCTGCCTTCTTTTTATTGTCCAGAACAATCGGTTCTGCTGCTCGTTTATATTTAGCAGTGAACGTATTGCAAATTGCCATCTTCGCCCCTATTGGCGTGCCATTTATCGTGACCGTTTTCGTTTCGATCTTCTTAATTTGGCTGTATACGCACCGTGGAGGGGTTAAAACGATCATTTGGACGGATACTTTGCAGACATTATTCTTATTGATCGCGTTGTTCATTACGATTGTTTTAGTGGGCCAAAAAATGGACATGAGCATCCCTGAAATGATCCAACAAGTAAGCGCTAGCAAATATTCACATCTGTTTGAATGGGATTGGAAGAATCCCCATTTCTTCGGAAAAGACTTCCTGGCGGGTGTTTTTATAGCCATCGTAATGACCGGTTTAGATCAGGATTTGATGCAGAAAAACCTGACTTGTAAGTCGATTGGCGAAGCACAGAAAAACATGTTCTGGTTCTACTGGGTGCTGCTTTTTATCAATATTTTGTTCCTATCCTTAGGCGCCTTATTGTACATATATACGGCTTCAAAAGGAATTGCAGTACCCACGAAAACAGATGAATTATATCCTATGTTAGCCTTAGGTGGAGAATTTGGGACACTAGCCGCTGTAACTTTCTTATTAGGGATTATTGCGGCGTCTTATGCGAGTTCTGATTCAGCGTTAACTGCTTTGACGACGTCTTTCTGCATTGATTTTTTAAGCATCGAAAAGTTCAAGGAGAAAAAGCAGCAAAGCATGAAACATTGGGTTCACATCGGATTCTCTGCCTTGTTTTTTGTCGTAATTGGCCTATTTCACATTTTCAACACCTCTGAATTAATCGCCGCCGTATTTAACCTAGCAGGCTATACCTATGGGCCCTTGTTAGGCTTGTTTTCGTTTGGTCTATTTACTAAATTCGCCATTCGAGATAAATGGGTGCCTATTGTGTGCGTTCTTTCACCCATCATCACCTTTGTACTAGAAACTCAGGCGCAGAGCTTATTCGGTGGCTTTGGGTTCGCTAAATTGATCTTCAATGGGGCGATTTGTTTCGGAATGTTGTGGTTGATTCGGGACAAAAAATCAGAAGCGGTACACGTTGCGTAAGGCATAATAGTGGACATTTTGACCTGAGCCAGATTCTTTTAAATAGTCTCCCGCGGCACAATAGCCTATTTCGAATTGAAAACTAAAATGTTTAGTAGGAAAATATTGTGCATCTAAGGCATAGATGTTGCAAATGTCTCTGGCTAGACTTCCTTGGAATTTACCCAAAACAGGCCTTGCTGGGGTCATATTGGGCGTAAAAATACCATCCTCCGAACTTTCCCGACTAACGAATGAAGCTCTGCCCGTTACTAACCAATTTTTGAAGTCTTGGTAGCGTAAATAGGGACTAAAATTCCACGTATTCGTAATGTTCAGGGCGACAGTTTGGCCAAAAGGAGGTCGTGCAAAAAGTGTATTAAACGTATTTAATTGTGCGTCGGAGCTTGATCGATCTCCAGGCACGTAATTCCCAGAAAAACCCACATAAAAAGCCTTCTTAAGGGCCAAATTAAAGTCCCAGACACCCATAAAAGCAGCGATGGACAGGTTATTGAATTGACCTGTTTGGCTAGCTAATTCAATTTCATAATTCCAATTACCTGGACTTGAAAAGGCTCTAAAGCCAAACGTGTGTCGCTTTTCTAAGCCACGTTTAAACTTATATTCACGTAAATCACTTTCGAAATAAAAATAATAGGGCTCTATCAGGTTCCGTTTTTTGATACGGTAATTGACATACAATCCACCCAAAATCTCATCCATAGGCTCATCATCAAAAACACCCGGTTTAATTCGAATAGGATGAGAAATAAAGGCATCCCACTGTAAATTACCCTGCTGGTATTTTAAATTAACACCATAAAAAGGGGTCCGTGTATTCGGCCCTTCCCTTGTAGCCACAAAACGCTCCAAACCTAAGGAATATTCCTGTTTACCCACGCGCAATTTCAGTCGATTTGAAAACGGAATGTCCACAAATAACTGATGCAAAGACAATAAATTTTGATCTAACTGCCCAGTTAATGGATTTGGATTCCAAAACCTTTCTGTATTATTTAATTGAGCAAAAACACGAAATCCATAAGGCAACTCGAGATTCGCATGCAGCATGGTGC
>CAMDSI010000106.1 GCA_945906915.1 Spirosoma fluviale
TTTCTATTTGGCAAAAAATAGGCACATCTGGCCAAAAAGCAGAACTTTTCGCGAACCAATGGTTATTATTTCAAAATGAGAAAGAAGTTGCAGCGCACAGCACGATCGCGATAGCGCTTTTAGTGACTTTATCGACAATTATCACCTTAGTGACTATTTTCTCGTTCAAAAACCGCATGCGTCAAATGATGCTAGGCCTAGTCAATTCACTTGTATTAGCGGGAGCGATGGGCTATGCTTTTTGGGTGATTTTCAAGGAGGCGGTGCCTACATTTGAACCGGAAATTCAGGGAAAATATGGCTACGGATTCTACGCTTTGGTGGTTTCACTGCTAGCTAATATGATTGCGAACCGCCTGATCCGCAAGGACGAGATGCTGGTGCAATCATCGAACCGTATGCGTTAATTATTAAACGATACCCTCTTTCAACAGGTCGTGGAGATGTACAAATCCCACGGCCTTTTTATTTGCCGTCACTACCAACTGAGTGATATTTTTACTTTGCATGATGGCCAAAGCCTCGGTGGCAAATGCCTCCGCTTCGATCGTCTTCGGCGTCGTATTCATCATATCCGCTAACACAATCGACGACCAATCCTTCGAATTCTCTAACGTACGGCGAACGTCCCCATCTGTAATAATTCCCACTAAATCACCATTCGTGCCTAAAACGGCTGTGGCACCTAAACGCTTCGATGAAATCTCATGAATGGCTTCTTGAATAGTAGCCGTTTGTGGAATGGCTGGGAAGTCGTGCGTCGGATAAAGATCCGCCACTTTTAAATAGAGGCGTTTGCCTAGAGCGCCGCCTGGATGGTATTTGGCAAAATCCTGCGCCGTAAATCCTTTGCATTCTAATAAACAAACCGCTAAGGCATCGCCTAAAGCCAAAGCTACCGTCGTGGATGTCGTAGGTGCTAGATTCATTAAATCCGCCTCCTTTTCCGCTAAGGCATGTAATATATAATCAGATTGCTGGCCTAAGTATGAGTTCTTATTCGAGACCATCGCAATTAACTTCACTTTCAAACGCTTGATCAAAGGCACTAAAACCTTTATCTCCGGCGTATCGCCTGACTTCGAAATGCAAATCACCGCGTCGCCCTCCTGAATCATCCCCAAATCCCCGTGAATTGCATCCGCCGCGTGCATAAACAAGGCCGGAGTTCCGGTGGAGTTCATGGTGGCGACGATTTTTTGGGCAATTATGGCAGATTTACCTATTCCCGTAAAAACAATTCTCCCTGAAATGCTTAATAAATGTTCCACACAAGCCTCAAAATCGGAATTAATTCCGGCGCTTACCTGCAGAATTGCCTCGGCTTCCTGAGTTAAAACATTTTTTGCTGTAGATTGGATATTTTTGCTTAATTTCAATGTTAGAAGAATTTGTAGGGGCAAAGATAAGTAGAAAAGCCCGCAGAAATTAACAATCGCCGAAACATCACATTTAATCAAATTATGCCCCATCCAATAACCATCGAAAGCTTGAAGGAACAGCTAAAAAAAACCTTTGGTTTTAGCCAATTTAGGGGAGAACAAGAAGCCATTATTTTAAATACCGTTCAAGGCAAGAATAGTTTTGTTCTAATGCCTACGGGCGCGGGCAAATCGCTTTGCTATCAATTACCTGCTATTGTGATGGAAGGAACGGCTATAGTTATCTCTCCATTAATCGCTTTGATGAAGAATCAAGTGGACCAAATGGTCGCATTTGGCATTAATGCACAATTTTTAAATTCCTCTTTAACGCGCGCTGAAATCAACCGCGTGAAAGCCGAAGTGATCTCGGGAGCCGTAAAATTATTATACATCGCACCAGAATCACTGAATAAGCAGGAGAACCTGAATTTCTTAAAGCAAGCTAAAATATCGTTTGTGGCCATCGACGAGGCACATTGCATCTCGGAATGGGGACACGATTTTAGACCTGAATACCGCAAAATACGTACTATCATCGAGACGATCGATGAGAAAATGCCCATCATCGCTTTAACGGCTACGGCAACACCGAAAGTGCAAATCGACATCCAAAAGACCTTAAATCTGGAAGATGCCACTGTATTTAAAACCTCCTTTAATCGCAAGAATCTCTATTACGAGATCCGATCGAAGAAAGACATAGACAAGCAATTAATCCGTTTCATTAAGTCCCATAACGGGAAAGCGGGGATCATTTATTGCCTTTCAAGAAAGCGTGTGGAGGAAATTGCCGAATTATTGCACGTGAATAGCGTGAAAGCCCTGCCCTACCACGCCGGATTAGAGCCACAGGTGAGAATGTCGAACCAAGAAGCTTTCTTGAATGAAGAGGTGGATGTGATGGTGGCGACGATTGCATTTGGGATGGGGATTGATAAACCCGATGTACGTTTTGTGATTCACTATGACGCCCCTAAATCGTTAGAGGGTTATTACCAAGAGACGGGGCGTGCTGGACGCGATGGTTTAGATGGAACTTGTATCCTATTCTATACCTACGATGATATATTGAAATTAGATAAGTTTAATAAAGATAAAGCCGTTACAGAGAAGGAGAATGCTAAAATTCTACTTTCTGAAATGGTCTATTACACGAATTTAGGGGTTTGCCGCCGCAAGCAATTGCTTCATTATTTTGGGGAGCATATGGCAGAAAACTGCGGATTCTGCGATAATTGTATGCACCCTACGCCTACTTTTAAGGCAGAAGACGAAGTAAGTCTGGTCTTAAAAGCGGTGAAACAAACAGGCGAACTTTTCGACGCAGAACACATCGCAGACTTCTTAGTAGGTAAATCCAATTCCTTCATTGCGAGCCACGAGCAGGAGAAATTATCCTTGTTTGGGACAGGGAAAAATCTTTCTTGGATTAGCCCAGAAGTAGATGAAGACGACGATTTCGACGACGATGATTCAGATGAGGATACGCCTAAGAAGCCGAAAATGCGCAAAACCGCATCGAAGCCAGTGCCCATCGAAGACGAAAAATCTCCTTGGATCTCGTTTATTAAGCAAATGGCAATCTTTGGCCTCCTAGAAAAAGACATCGAGAATTATGGTGTTCTTAAAATTTCTAAGGCCGGGACCGCTTTCCTAAAGCAATCCTTCCCTATTACTTTTTACCGAGATCATGACTACGAAAAAGAGGCTGAGCCTACAGAAAGTGATGATGATAATGCGGCATTAGGTGCGAAAGCTTACGATGATGCGCTTTTCGAAATTCTGAAAACCCTACGCAAGAAAATTGCGAAAGAGAAAAATTTACCTCCTTACGTTATTTTCCAGGATCCTTCTTTGGAAGAAATGGCAACCACCTATCCGACTACACAGGACGAAATGGCCCAAATCAACGGAGTCGGAATGGGTAAAGTCGTGAAATTTGGTAAACCGTTCATCGAAGTAATTAATCGCTACGTAGAGGAAAATGAGATCGAAACGGCGAAGGAAGTGGTGGTTAAATCGACGGTAAATAAGTCCAAAATTAAGATTTACATCATCCAACAAGTGGATCGCAAAATCGACTTAGACCTGATTGCCGAACAAAAAGAGGTCAGCATGGCAGAATTGATCGAGGAAATCGAGACAATTTGCTTCTCTGGAACGAAACTGACCCTGGACTATTACATAAATCAGGTCATCGAGCTAGATAAGCAAGACGAGATCTACGAATATTTTATGTCTGCAGACACCGATGACATCGCGGATGCCTTAGAAAATTGTGAAATTGAAGATGTGACCGAAGAGGAACTTCGATTAATGCGTATTAAGTTTTTAAGTGAATTAGCCAATTAATCAACATATGAACGTTTTAATTTTAGGTGCTGGAGGCCGTGAACACGCTTTTTCTTGGAAGATTAGCCAAAGCCCTATCCTAGGTAATTTATACATTGCCCCTGGTAATCCAGGAACCGCACAATGCGGAACGAATTTAGATTTCGGCGTGACGGATTTTGAAGGAATCGTGGCGGCCATCCGCGCACATGATATCGGATTAGTGGTAGTAGGTCCAGAAGAACCTCTTGTAAAAGGTGTTCGGAACTTTATTGAATCTCACGACGACCTAAAACACGTAGGCATTGTAGGACCTGGCGCAGACGGAGCCCAAATCGAAGGCAGCAAAGACTTCTCGAAGAACTTTATGCACAAGTATGGCATTCCTACGGCAGCCTCTCAAACATTTACGAAAGATACGATTGCAGATGGCCTAGCCTATCTTCAAAAACAATCGCTTCCCATCGTGTTAAAAGCAGATGGTTTAGCGGCTGGGAAAGGGGTGATTATCGCATTGACTCTTCAGGAGGCGGAAACAGCTTTGAATGAGATGCTTTTAGAGGCGAAGTTTGGCGATGCGAGTTCCAAAGTCGTGATCGAACAATTCCTGCGTGGCATCGAATTATCCGTTTTTGTCCTTTCCGATGGAGA
Source organism: Spirosoma fluviale (assembly GCA_945906915.1). Lineage (GTDB taxonomy): Bacteria > Bacteroidota > Bacteroidia > Cytophagales > Spirosomataceae > Aquirufa > Aquirufa fluvialis_D. Next base: position 4,407 of record CAMDSI010000106.1, read on the forward strand.
AAATTACGTCATACTTCCTGAAGCGAAAGATTATAAGCGCATCAGCGAAAATGACGAAGGTTTAAATACCGGAGGTATGGGAGCGGTTTCGCCGGTTCCATTTGCGAATGCAAAATTCATGGAGGTCGTGAAGCAAAAGGTGATCGAACCTACGGTGAAAGGATTAAAAGCTGAAAATATTGACTACAAAGGATTCATCTTTATCGGTTTAATGAACCACGAAGGGGAGCCTTATGTCATCGAATACAATGCTAGGATGGGAGATCCTGAAACCGAGGTAGTTTTACCTAGAATCGAATCAGATTTCCTATCTTTGTTAATTGCAGCCTCTAATGGCACGCTGAGCGAACAAAAAATTTCAATTTTGGACCAATTCGCTGTTACTACTATGTTAGTCGCAGGTGGATATCCAGAAGAATACCGCAAAGGCGATGTCATATCAGGGCTAGAAAAAGTGGAAGATGCAATCATTTTCCACGCAGGAACAACGTCGAAAGACGGTGAAATTAGTACCAGCGGTGGCCGTGTAATGGCGCTAACTGGAACTTCGAATACCTTGGAAAGAGCGATCCAGAAATCACAAAAGGCCGCTCAAACCATTCAATTCGAAGGCAAAAACTTTAGAAGAGACATCGGATTAGATGTATTAAGATATGGCATGTAAATCGTGTTCTAGCGGATCTTGTGGATCTGCCAGCGAAACTGGTGAGGTAAAAGGCTGCCAAAGTAATGGGGGCTGCGGCACCGGTGGCTGCAATAAAATGAACGTCTTTGACTGGCTTTCAGACCTAGATGTACCTTCTTTTCAACGCTACGATATCGTAGAGGTGAAGTTTAAAGGGGGTAGAAAAGAATATTTCCGCAATACAGATGTTTTAGAATTGCACACGGGGGATTCCGTGATGGTCGATTCGAGCAGCGGAACCCAATTAGGCGTTGTTTCCCTTCAAGGAGAATTAGTTAGACTTCAATTATTGAAGAAAAACATCAAAGACGACGATAAGGTCAAAACTATCTTCCGAATAGCGACAGATAAAGACATCGAAAAGCACGAGCTATCGATGGCGCGTGATTTACCGACCATGTATCGTGGCCGTCAAATCATTCACGATCTTAAGATAAACATGAAATTATCGGATGTGGAATTCCAATCCGATGGATCAAAAGCGATCTTCTATTATTCTTCCGAAGACCGCGTCGATTTCCGTGAATTAATCAAATTACTCGCGACCGAATTTAAGATTCGGGTCGAGATGAAGCAGATTTCATTACGCCAAGAGGCGGGTCGATTAGGTGGAATTGGCGTTTGTGGACGCGAATTATGCTGTTCCACCTGGCTATCTGATTTTAAAAACGTGACCACTTCTGCGGCACGCTACCAAAATCTTTCCCTCAACCCAGTCAAATTAAGTGGCCAATGCGGTCGCTTGAAATGCTGCTTGAACTACGAATTAGAGACGTATATGGATGCCCTTAAAAGCATTCCAACGATTGAAGGCCGACTAAAGACAAAGCGCGGGGAAGCCGTCTTGCAAAAGACAGACATCTTCAAGCGAATGATGTGGTTCGGAATTGTAGGTGAAGAAGCTATTTGGATTCCCGTAAGCTGCGATCGCGTAGCTGAAATCGTTGACTTAAATAAGAAAGGCATTATTCCGGAGTCGTTTGAGGATCTGAATCCAGATGCTCAAACGGTGGAAAAACCTACTTTATCTGAGCTAAACTCTGATTTAGAGCGGATGGATAAGAAATATGGCGGCATAAAATCAGGCAATCGCAATAACCGCAAGCCTGGTGGAAATCGTGACGGTGGTAATCGGGGACCTCGTCCGGAAGGACAAGATCGTGGGCCTCGCCCAGATCGTGGACCTAGACCTCCGCGTCCAGAAGGAGAAAACCGCGGGCCTCGTCCAGAAGGACAAGATCGGGGACCTCGCCCGGATCGCGGACCTAGACCGCCGCGTCCAGAAGGTGAAAACCGTCCACCAAGACCAGAAGGCAATGCGCCTCAGGCAGATGGTTCGACGGCAACACCTAAGCCATTCAAGAAGAAAAAGAAGTTTAAACCAAGACCTCCTAGAGATGGTGCAGCGCCTACCACACCTGAAGCCTAGTATTGGAATAATCTTACTACTAAGCCTCCTGCTAACCGCTTGTGGTGAATCAGGAGTTGCTTTAGATGAGACGAAGAGTTTTGACGAAATGGGTTGGATTCAAAAGCAACCTATAGGTTTTGACGTAAGTATTCCTGATTCTTTAAGTAGCTATGCGGTTTACTTGGTGGTGCGACAAAATAATTCCTATCCCTTTTATAATTTGTATATCAGTCCCAGCATTTTAGATGCAAAGGGCAAAACCATACAAAAAGGCTTAGCTGAAGCTATTTTATATGACCCGAAGACAGGGAAGCCGAAAGGTGCTGGTTTTGGCGATATCTATGAGAAAAAATTTCTTGTATATCCTGCACTGAAATTCCCTCGAAAAGGAAACTACAAAATTCAAATGGAACAATCGATGCGCGTAGATACGCTGTCAGGAATAGTTTCCATAGGCCTACTTCTAGAAAAAAACGAGAGAAAATAAGCGCATGGCAAAAATTGATGACATCGATAAAAAGATCCTCGCATTTCTGCACGAAGACGCCTTTCTTTCGAACAAAGAAATGGCACAGCGCCTAGGAATGAGCGCTACTCCTATCCACGAACGGATTAAACGAATGGAAAAGGACGGCGTGATTACGGGCTACCGCGCGATGATCAACCCAGCTAAACTAGGTAAAACATTAACC
>CAMDSI010000107.1 GCA_945906915.1 Spirosoma fluviale
TCCACCTTTAAAGGGGATAAGCGAGCATCGATAACTAAATCAAAGTCAACTTTGGATGGTATTTCGCCCAATTCCTTCTTCTTCACAATTCTGATCGGTCGATCATCAATAAAAATTACCATCTGTTCATTTTTCTGACGCAAAATTAGAATTAAATAGTGAAAGATAAACTGAATAAATTATTTTTGTAAATATAAAATTAGAAACAACCCTTATGCAAAATTTGACTATTCCTCAAGAAGTTGCCCAACACCTATTAAAGATCCAGGCTATTCAATTAAGACCAGATCAACCGTTTACGTGGGCATCTGGATGGAACTCGCCAATTTATTGCGATAACCGTGTTTCTCTTTCCTTTCCGGAAGTACGTACTTATATTAAAAACTGTCTTTCCGCAGCAGTAAAAGCCTATTTCCCCGAAGCAAATATCATTTCCGGCGTAGCTACCGCTGGAATTGCACAAGGCGCCTTAGTGGCCGAATACCTAGACTTACCTTTTTGTTATGTTCGCCCAGAGCCGAAAAAACACGGAATGGGAAATCAAATTGAAGGCAAAGTTTCAACTGGCCAAAAGGTAGTTCTAATTGAAGACCTCATTTCAACGGGTGGCAGTTCCCTAAAAGCAGCTGATGCTTTAAAAGAAGCAGGTGTAGAAGTATTAGGTATGGTAGCCATCTTCACCTATGGTTTCGAAATAGCAGCAGAAAATTTTAAAAATCACGGCATTCCTTTATATACCTTAAGTGATTATAATGCATTAATTGAAGAGGCTGTTAAACTAGATTATGTAACAGAAACTCAATTATTAACCCTACAAGATTGGAGAATTTCACCAAGTACTTGGAGAAAATAATCAGGCTAGCATAAACCCATCTCCATCTGTCGACTGAATCATACCCATCAATTCTAAGTTTAAGAGAATTAGGGATAGTTCGTCTTGTTTTATTTCCGATCGATTCACGAGTTCATTAAATGAAATATTGCCTTCCCGATGCAAAAAGGAAAGAATGGAAGATTCATTTAGGGTAAATAGTTTTTGCATAAGAGCCGGGTTTAACGCTAACCTATCTTTTACTTGTGCCCAATTAAGTTCCATCATTAGATCTTCCCAAGAGGTGAATATGATTGCTTTTTGGTTTCGGATTAAATGATTGCACCCTTTCGAAAAGGGTCTATTTAAACTTCCCGGTACCGCAAATACAGTCCGATTATAGTTATAGGCATAATCAGCGGTAATTAAAGCACCGCCTTTCTCCGCAGCTTCGACTATAACTGTTGCATCTGAAATACCGGCAATTATACGATTCCGAACGGGGAAATGATAAGAGGCTGGAGGTATGTGGGGTGCGTATTCAGAAAGCAATGCTCCATTTTGAATGATTGCATTTACATAAGACCCATTTTCGGGCGGATAAATGTGTCTAAAACCACCAGCTAAGACTGCAACAGTAGGGATTTGATAATCAATACAAGCTTTGTGCAAGGCGATATCAATTCCTCTTGCGAATCCACTGACAAAGATTATTTGATCCTTTTGAGCTGCCTCAACAAGGTCACGCGTCACTTTTTTACCTACATCGCTTGCGTGGCGAGTTCCTACCGCAGCTACTATTCGATGGTCATTTAAATCTATATTTCCTTTTTTAAATAGAATCAAAGGGGCATCGTACAAATCTTTTATTCGTTGAGGGTAAGCAGAGTCTTCGAAATACAAAATCTCCACTTCATCAGCCTGACAAATTAGGACGGTTTTTTCAGCCTCACGCAAAACATCACTGGCAAAAGGGCGATAGCTAGCTAATTGAAAAATATCGGGAAGATAGGGATAAAGGGAGGCTAGTTTTTTGCCTTTAACAGGACCGACCTCGGGAAGGTAGGATAAGGCGATTTGATAGACTTGTAACGATTTAGTGGTTATCATCGGAGTAATTTTCCGAAACCTACGCTTATTCTAAGTCTAAATCAGCCTTCATCCCTTGTAAAAAATCTCGAATATCAGTTAGTTGATTAATGATGTTTTGATTGGGATTTTTTTCTTTACCGCGAATATTCATGGCTTGCTTAGCACCTTCGATTGTCAAGCCTCGTTCATCTATTAAATTCACCAAAACCTTGATTTTCTCAATGTCTTGTGGAGTATATTTACGAATTCCAGAATCAGCTCGCTTAGGTGATAAATGAGGGAATTGAGTCTCCCAATAGCGAATCTTAGAAGTATTCACTTTGAAAATAGCTGCGACCTCAGAAATTGAATAATATTGCTTGCTTAATTCCATCAATAATTTTAAACCCAAAATGGGCTTCTTAAAAAAATAGACTTAATTTTGTGATTCCATTTAACATGGCACCTAAAGTAAAACTACAAAGGTTCCATTCATTTTACAATAAAACGCATGACCTCTTCTGAGATACGTCAACAATATTTGGATTTCTTTCAATCAAAAGGCCATTTAATTGTTCCTTCAGCTCCTTTGGTGGCAAAAAATGACCCTACCCTATTGTTTAACAATTCAGGTATGGCTCAATTCAAAGATTTCTTTTTAGGAAACGGAACTCCTCCCTCGAAAAGAATTGCTGATACGCAAAAATGCTTACGTGTTTCTGGTAAGCATAATGACTTAGAAGATGTAGGATTTGATACCTACCATCACACCATGTTTGAGATGTTAGGAAACTGGTCTTTTGGTGATTATTTCAAACAAGAGGCGCTTACCTGGTCATGGGAATTGTTAACAGAGGTTTTTAAGTTACCTAAAGACCGCATATATGTTTCGGTATTTGAAGGAGATAAGAAAGACGGTGTGCCCTTTGATCAAGAGGCTTTTGATATTTGGAAAGCAATTGTAGGAGAAGATCGTATCATCTTTGGAAATAAGAAAGATAATTTCTGGGAAATGGGTGAAACAGGGCCTTGTGGACCTTGTTCAGAAATTCACATAGACCTTAGAAATCAGGACGAAGTAGATTCGATTCCTGGTAAAAATCTTGTAAATGCGGATCACCCACAAGTGGTGGAGATTTGGAATAACGTATTCATGCAGTTTGAACGTATGGCAGATGGTTCTTTAGTACCTCTTCCTAATAAACACGTGGATACGGGAATGGGATTTGAACGTCTATGTATGGCGATTCAAGGAAAGCAATCGAATTATGATACCGATGTTTTCCAAGGAACGATTCAATACATTGCTGCTAAAAGTGGCAAGAAATACGGGGACGAAAAATGGGCTGATATTGCTATGCGGGTTATCGCTGACCACATTCGTGCCATCGCGTTTTGTATTGCTGATGGTCAGTTACCATCTAACAATAAAGCAGGCTATGTCATTCGTCGAATTTTACGTCGAGCAGTGCGTTATGGATATACCTATTTGGACTTTAAAGAACCTTTCTTGCACCTATTAATTCCGGGTCTTTCACAACAGTTTAAAGGGGTATTCGATGAATTAATCTCCCAAGAGGCATTTGTTGCAAAGGTGATCTATGAAGAAGAAGTATCTTTCTTACGCACATTATCTACAGGGTTAATTCGCCTAGATAAATTAATGGAAGATTGCACTGGTAAAGTATTAACTGGTGACGATGTTTTTGAATTAAATGACACCTATGGTTTTCCTATCGATTTAACGGCCTTGATCGCACGCGAAAAAGGATTAGATATCGACGAACCCGGATTCTTAGCGGCGCTTAAATTACAAAAAGAGCGTTCACGTAAGGATGCAGGTGCTAGTGCAGAAGATTGGGTGATCGTTAACGAAGGTGATGAAGTGAGTTTCATCGGTTACGATTCTAATGAGACTGAAACGCAGGTTTTAAAATACCAAAAGATTCAAAATAAAGCGGGTGTACAGTATAAAGTTGTTTTAGAAACTACTCCTTTCTATGCTGAATCCGGTGGTCAAGTAGGGGATTCGGGGTTTTTGTTTTTCGCAAAATCCGGCATTTCACTTCCTATCATCGATACGAAGAAAGAAAACGATTTGATCGTTCATATCGTTTCGGACGAACGCATTGAAAGTTTAGCGGCTGAACCCGTTAAAGCTAGCATAGCTATTCTACGCCGCCGTGCCATTACACATCACCATAGTTCAACTCACTTAATGCAAGCTGCCTTACAAGAAGTGCTAGGCAAGCATGTGGCACAGAAAGGTAGTTTAGTAAATGAAGATTTATTACGTTTTGACTTCTCTCACTTCCAAAAAGTAACGGAGGACGAGATTAAGCAAATCGAGAAGATTGTTAATGCCAAAATCGCAGAGAATATTCCTTTATTAGAAGAACGTAATGTACCGATTGCTCAGGCAAAAGATAAAGGTGCTATGGCACTTTTTGGCGAAAAATACGGTGATTTTGTTCGCGTGATTACCTTCGATAAGAATTTTTCTGTTGAACTTTGTGGAGGAACACACGTACCATCCACGGGTGAAATTGGTTTATTCAAGATCACATCAGAAAGTTCCGTGGCTACGGGTGTTCGTCGTATTGAAGCGATTACGTCTCAAAAGGCCTACGAATTATTAAGTGAGCAAGAAGCGATACTAAGTGAAATTAACGACTTATTAAAGGCTCCTAAGGATCTAGTTAAAGCCGTGGCAAACTTAATTGAAAGCAATTCAAGCTTACAGAAAACGGTAGCAGCATACCAACAGAAGGAAGTTTCTGGACTTAAGGGCCATTTAGTAAAGGAAATTGTATCTGGATCTATTGATTCAATTATAAAGCAAGTTCAAGTTCCTACAGCGGATGCTTTAAAGAATTTAGCTTTTGATTTACAGGAAAATCAGGAGAATTTATTCGTTCTTTTAGCTGCTGAAATTGAAGGAAAAGCAAGTTTAGCGATCTCCATTTCAAAAGCCTTAGTAGATAGCAAAGGCTTAGATGCGGGTAAAATTATTCGCGAATTAGCGAAGGAAGTCCAAGGTGGCGGAGGTGGTCAACCATTTTTAGCTACTGCAGGAGGACAAAATCCGGCTGGAATCCCTAAATTATTAAGTTTAGCGGCTACGTATATCGTCTAAATTCTATGACTTTATTTCCTTTTTCTCCCTTTGAACAGGTAGCCAAGCAAATGGACCTTTGGGGTGAAAATGGGATTCCTTTCGTCTTTTTAGTGGATTATTCGTTAGAAAATGCGTGGGCAGGATCTTTAAATGAGGCGGCTGAATTAGGATTTAGTTTTGAATTTGATTCGGCAGGTATTTCAGCTGAATCCATTTCATTTAGCAAAAAGCCCCTATCGTTCGCAGATTATTCCGAAAAATTCCAACAGGTTCAAGCAGGCTTAAAAAGAGGGGATTCTTTTCTGCTTAATTTAACAGCAGAAACCCTTGTTGAAACGCCTCTCTCCTTAGAAGACATATTTCAGCGAGCAGATGCTCCCTACAAAATCTTAGTTCGGGATTATTTTACCTCCTTTTCTCCGGAGACCTTTATACAGATTCAAGGGAATAAAATTGCCTCCTTTCCCATGAAAGGTACACTGGAAGTAAACGAAGGTGATTCTGAAGCTAGCCTACAAAATGATCCCAAAGAAAAAGCAGAACATGCTACGATTGTAGATTTGATTCGGAATGATTTAAGCAAAGTTGCCTATCCCATTCAGGTAGAAAATTACCAATATGTTGAGAAGGTAAAAACGAATACGGGGGAACTTTGGCAGATGTCCTCTAAAATTACCGGCACATTGATGCCTGAATTTGAGCAAAAATTTGGATCCATTCTACTGGAATTATTGCCTGCAGGTTCTATTACAGGTGCGCCGAAAAAAGCCACGATGCAATTAATTGAACAAACGGAACACTATGACCGAGGTTTTTATACCGGAATTATGGGTAAATTTGATGGAGCAAGCTTTAATTCAGGTGTGCTGATAAGGTTTATCGAAAAGAAACCAAATGGGCTTGTTTTCAAAAGTGGCGGTGGCATTACCGTTTTTTCCGATGTCAAAAAAGAGTACGATGAGTTAATTCAAAAAGTATATCTCCCTTTTTAATATGTTCTCCTTCTTAGAAACGATTTGTATACAGGATGGCCAGGCACAGCACCTCGATTTCCACCAAATGCGGATAAACGAGACGTTTGACCAATTTTTCCCGGAATGGGAGCCCTTTGATGTGGCAGAACTCGTAGCGGAGAAAGAATTACCTGCTCAAGGAACTCATCGACTTCGAATCACCTATCAAGAAGATCCTGAAACAATAGAGATCTTACCTTATGTAAAGAAAGAGATTCAACGTTTCGCCTTGGTCGATACCGGCGAGATTGATTATGGCTTAAAATGGGCAGAAAGAGGATTTTTCCAAACCTTTTTAGAGGCTCATCCAGAAGCCGACGAAGTAATTTTCGTGAAAGACGGAAAGGTGCAAGATTGTACCGTGGCGAATTTGGCCTTCTTAAAAGAGGGGATTTGGTATACACCAGAAGATCCCTTGCACTGGGGAACTACAAGAGCCCGATTAATCATCGAAGAGGAATTAGAAGAAACTGATATTTTAGTAGAAGAATTAGCCACCTATGAGCGCATATGTTTGATCAACGTGTTTAGATCGCTCGAGCTTGAAAACTCCCTTTCGGTAGCGGAATCTATTTTGTAAATTGAATCATGAGTACTGAAAAAAGCCCGAGCTTTTTATTGCACCAAAAATTTCCTTTTGAACCTACCCCTTCTCAGGCGCAGCTGTTTCAGAAGTTAAGTGGCTTTGTGCTAAATAAAGACGAATGGGCTGCGCTAACCTTTATTATCAAGGGTTATGCTGGAACGGGAAAAACGACCGTTATTTCCACCTTAATTAAAATATTGCCTGCATTTGGTTATAAAACTCAATTAATAGCACCCACAGGTCGCGCGGCCAAAGTCATGGCTAATTATGCCAAGAAAAAAGCGAGCACTATACATAAAAAAATCTACCGCCAAGTAAGCAATCCCAATTCAGGAGCACTCAGTTTTCAACGGATGAATAACTACGCCACTAATACGGTATTTATCGTGGATGAGGCTTCGATGATAACGGATGAATCTGATTTTGGTACTACTAGTTTATTAACGGATTTAATCGAATACGTTTTCACTAATCCGGAGAATGGACATACCGGCAATAAGTTGATCTTCGTGGGAGATACAGCCCAATTACCCCCCGTCGGAAAAAGTCTTTCCCCTGCCCTTTCGAAGGAGTATAT
>CAMDSI010000108.1 GCA_945906915.1 Spirosoma fluviale
TAAATCGACAGGGGCATCCGTTGGAGATACCTCGTCTCTTGTGTTTTCTGTACTTGTGATGAAAGACGTATCTACGATGAACTCTTCTGGAGCAGCCACCTCTGTATATTCAATCGGAGCGTCTGCAGGAGCCTCAGCCGGAGCATTTACCTTAACCTCTGATTCCATCGGTAACAAAGGAGCTTCCTCGTTACTTTTTTGAATTCGTTGACGCTTAGGGCGTTCGTTTGATGATGATTCTTCTTGTACTTTTTTACTTCTTTTGATTGGCTTATCTTCCATAAAAGGGAAATGATTAATTAAGGATGACAACAGACGTGGGTTGTCGGATTGAATTTGAAAATGGAATGTTTCCGGGGATGTTGATTCGTTGAATTGTCAGAATCGACTTGCAATACTACAAAATAGTGAGTAATTGTCAAGTGTTTTTGCCAAATTTTGGCATTAAATATCAATTAAATGATAAAATAATCGTCCACAGCGATTATTTCGTAGTTTTGCAGTAGAGAAATCTATGGAAAATATTCAGCAACAGCTTATTGAATTACTAGAAACCCGACGTAAAGAGGGACTATTCAGGCAATTGGCTTTACTTGAAGGACGCGTGGATTTCTGCTCCAATGATTATTTAGGTTTAGCTTCAGATACCGCATTAGCTGCAAAAATCGCCAGCGATTTCGAAGCCTTGCCAGCTGCTTTTCGAAAAAATGGATCCACTGGTTCCCGCTTGATTTCGGGACATTCCTCACTCATCGAAAAGTTCGAAAAAGAATGCGCCACCTTTCACGGTGCTGACGCCGCTTTGCTTTTCAGTTCCGGATATGATGCAAACATTAGCTTGATCTCTTCTGTGCCACAAGAAGGCGACGTAATTTTCTGCGATAAGCTTTTACACGCGAGTTTGATAGATGGATTACGACTTTCTAAAGCCGAAAGACGCATATTTAAACATAATAACCTAGACGACTTGGTTCATTTACTGGATCAATACCCCGCAGAAACACGCAAGTGGATCGTCGTGGAATCGGTCTATTCCATGGATGGAGATTTAGCACCTTTGCAGGAATTAGTGGATTTGAAAAATACATACCAGGCTGAACTCATCGTCGATGAGGCGCATGCTGGAGGAATTTATGGCACGCAAGGCCAAGGAATTGTACACGAATTAGGTTTGTGCGAGGAGGTTTTTGCTCGGGTAATTACCTTCGGAAAAGGCTGGGGAAATGCGGGGGCGGTGGTCTTGGGGTCTTTGGCCCTCAAAGAATACCTCGTAAACTTTGCCCGACCGTTCATCTATTCGACGGCACCTACTCCGGCACATGTATCCGCCTTATTAAGCACCTTGCACTATTTGCCGTCCCAAAACGAAGCCAGAGAAAAACTGCAAAATAACATCAAATTCTTCCGAGCAAACGTGCATTCTGACGCCTGGGGAGATAGCGACTCCGCCATTCAAACATTCTTCGTCACCGGAAACGAGGCCGTGCGTGCGAAGGCCGCCTCTGCCAGCGAATTTGCCATTAAACCGATTGTTTACCCTACGGTGGCCAAAGGAAAAGAAAGAATTCGCATTACTTTAAGCGCATTGCACGCAAAAGAACAACTACTAGCACTCATTAAAGCACTCGAATGAAACAATTTATCGTCGCCGGCATAGGTACTGAAATAGGAAAAACTGTCGTCTCTGCCATTTTAACGGCTGGGTTGAAGGCAGATTATTGGAAGCCGGTCCAAGCAGGAGATTTAGATCAAGGGGATGCGTATTGGATTCGCCGTTGGGTGCCGTCGGCTACCGTTCATCCATCGACTTATGCCTTAACGCAACCGATGTCGCCACACAGTGCGGCCGAGATTGACGGAATTACGATAGACCTTGCTGCATTTAAAAAACCCACCGATCAGACGTTAATCATCGAATTAGCTGGAGGAATTATGGTTCCCTTGAATGATTCGCAGACAAATTTAGACCTTATCAAACACCTGAATCTGCCGGTCATTTTAGTTAGCAAAAACTATTTAGGCAGCCTAAATCATACGCTGTTGAGTTATGAGTTGTTAAAGCAACACGGGATTCCGATGGCTGGAATCGTATTCAATGGCCCTGAAAATCCGTCGGGAGAAAAATTCATTTTGAATCATACAGGTTTGCCGCTTATTTTACGCGTTAATACAGAAGAAGAACTCAATGAAGTGGTTATCGCTTCCTATGCTGATAAAATCCATGTCTAATTCAAACTTGTCTTCCCGGGATGCGGCGGTCATTTGGCACCCCTTCACGCAACATCAGATTGAACCCATTTCAATTCCGATTGTTAGCGGTAAAGGCGCCCATTTATTTGATACGGATGGCAAAAAATACATCGATGCAATTTCGTCCTGGTGGGTGAATACGCATGGACATGGGCATCCCTATTTAGCCCAAAAAGTGTACGAACAAGCCCTCCAGCTCGAACAAGTCATCTTCGCAGGCTTTACCCACGAACCCGCAGTTCGACTTTCCGAACGTTTATTAGCGCATTTACCGGCTAATTTTGAACGCGTTTTCTTTTCTGATAATGGATCTACGGCCGTGGAAGTAGCCATTAAAATGGCCTTGCAATTCTTCCACAATCAGGGAAATACCAAACGCCGAAAAATTTTAGCCTTTGCGGATGCTTACCATGGGGATACTTTTGGGGCAATGAGTTTAGGAGCACCTAGCTCTTTCAATGACCCTTTTCAGGATATGCTTTTCGAGGTGGAATTCTTGCCGAGTCCTTTAGATAAGGAAGCTTGCCTCACAGCCATGTCATCAATAAACGCTGACGAATACGCCGCATTCATCTTCGAACCCCTTATACAAGGCGCAGGAGGAATGAAGATGTACGAAGCTTCCACTTTGGATGCTTTGATTCGTGAAGCACATAAAAAAGGCATTCTGAGTATTGCGGATGAGATTATGACGGGTTTTGGGCGGACCGGAAAATGGTTCGCTATGGATTATTTGGAAGAAAAACCAGCTATCGTTTGTTTCTCTAAAGGCCTGACAGGTGGAATGATGGCCATGGGATTAACTTTATGCAGCGAAGAACTTTTTAAGTCTTTTCTTTCTTATGATCGTAAAAAAATGATGTTCCACTCCCATTCGTTTACGGCAAACCCCTTAGCCTGTGCGGCGGCGAATGCAAGCATGGATTTGATGGAAAAGGACGAAACTTGGACATCGATTGCGCGAATTGAAGCGCGCCATCGAGCCTTTGCTGAGACGCTCGCAGGAAATCCTATACTGAAAAATGTACGTATCCACGGCACTATTTTAGCCATGGAAATAAACACAGGTGAAACCGACGGGTATATGCACTCGATCAGAGACGATATTTATACCTATTTCCTCGAACAAGGTATTTTGATGCGACCTTTGGGAAATACCATCTATATCCTCGCCCCCTATTGTATCGAAGACGAGGATTTAGCGTATATCTACGAGAAAATTAAGGCTTTTGCGCAGGGACTAATTTAGTCGACTGCCAAGATACCATTTGCCAGCGCTTGTCTGCGTAAACGAAAACATCCGTAAACCGTAGGCGAATAGTCGTTTGTGTCCCATCAGCTGCTTGCTGTAAAATCGACACAATTCCGGTATTAATTCCCGTCTTTCCGTAAACGCGTTGCTGCATTTCTTCCGGTGTGATCGTTACATAATTCGATTTACCAGAGGCAATCGAGGCGATGTAGGTCTCTTTCGAATCCTGCACGCCACTCGAGTGGAAATACACTAAATCTTTGTGCAAAACGGCCTGTAAACCGGGCGTATCTTTCGCTACCATCACCTTAAAGCGATTCAATTCGGCTTCTTTAAGGGATTCTTCATTTTGGGCAAAGCTAAAAAATGGAGCAAAAGCAAAAAGTAAAATCAATACATTTTTCATAGTTTCTTTTTAGTTAAAACACTTTCGCTCCGTTTATTTACTCAAAATTAAATCGGCTGCCTTCTCCGCAATCATCACCACCGCCGAATTCGTATTACCCGAAATTACATCCGGCATAAGGGAGGCATCTGCCACTCTTAACCCTTGTAGACCTTTCACACGCAGCGTCGAAGGATCACAAACGGCCTCTTTATCCGTGCCCATCTTACACGTTCCTACCGGATGATAAACGCATTCTGTGGCTTGCTCGATGTGATTTTGGATTAATTCTTCATTCCAAAGTCCATCCGGATAGTGTAACTCTGAACCTTTTCGCAAACCATCAAAAGCTGTAGATAAAACGATATCCCTTGCGATGCGCACCCCACGTTTCAGCGTCTCGCGGTCTTCCTTTTCTGACAGGTACCTTGGATCAATCACCGGTGCTTCGTTATAGTCAGCCGATCGCAGGCTAACGGTGCCCCGGCTTTTGGGCTTCAATAAAGTAGGTAAAATGGTAAAACCATCGCTTAATGGCATCTTACCGTAGTCATACATGTCGTAGGCCCAGGCTGACGAAAAATGAAACTGCAAATCTGGAACATCCGATTGATTCACCGAATCATAGAAAGCAGCCGCTTCCAAAGGACTCGAAGTTAAAGGCCCCTGTTTTTTGAACGTATAATCGACAAAGTTTTTCACCCCCAAAGCCACATTATACGATTGTCCCTTCGTACTAGCCTGCGCATTCATATTCACAAACACGTGATCTGACAAATTCTTACCCACCCCTTGCAGGTCAAGGCGCGAATCGATGCCGTGTGCGCGCAATTCAGCTGCATCACCGATGCCGGATAGCTGAAGAATTTGAGGGCTTTGAAACGCCCCTGCGGATAAAATCACCTCAGAAGCTTCGAATTCGATGGCCTTTTTCGAGCCCAATTTAAATCCTTTCAAACCCGTTACTTTCTCTCCTTGCAGCACTAATGAAGCCACTTGAAAAGAGGTTTGAATATGCAAGTTCTTTCTGGAAAGCGCTGGTTGAATGAAAGCCTTTGCGCCAGAGGCGCGTTCTCCATCCTGAATATTAAACTGAAATAACCCGGCTCCCACCTGCTTCGCTCCATTAAAATCTGGATTAGCAGGAATTCCCACCGTTCCACAGCCTTGAATAAATGCATCACCAAAAATAGTCAAATGCCTATTTTTTGCCACTCGGTGTAAACCACCGGAGCCGTGGTATTCGTTTTGAAAATCTTCATTATCCTCCGACTTCTTAAAATAGGGTAATACATCCTGATAAGACCAATCTTGACAACCCCAGGCTGCCCATTGATCATAATCCGCTTTATTACCCCGAATATAGGCCATGCAATTAATGGCAGAACTTCCTCCTACGGTTTTACCTCGTGGCTGGTAAAGGCGACGACCACCTAAATGCGGCTGTGGTTCCGTATAAAAATTCCAGTTCAGATAGGTATGGTTCAGCAAGGAATAAGCCGACGGCATGCTGATGCGCGGATCCCTAAAATCTCCACCGGCCTCAATTAAAAGCACTTGATTCAACGGATTTTCGGACAATCGATGTGCTAAAACACAGCCCGCCGTACCAGCACCCACAATAATGTAGTCAAATTTCATATACAGGTAACAATTATCACTTTGAATATCTCTATTTTTGACCAATAAATAACAAAACGTGAGCAATTTTTCTGTGTACTTTTTATTAGGCCTGGAGCATATCTTGAACTGGGCGGCTCTGGATCATTTGTTATTCCTACTTTCGCTGACCTGTGTTTACGTTTATTCTGATTATAAAAAAGTCCTTTGGCTGATCACAGCCTTTACCATAGGGCATTCCATCACCCTAGCTTTGGCCACTTTGCACATCATTGAGGTGAATAAAACCTGGGTAGAATTTTTAATCCCTTGTACGATTCTTCTTTCAGCCATCTACAATCTGACTAAAACGAAGAAACGCTATAAATATGGAGTGGTTGCGCTTTTTGGATTAATTCACGGACTGGGATTTTCGAATTATTTACAAAGTTTATTAGGCGCTGAAAGCTCCCTTTTTACCCCATTACTAGGCTTTAATCTAGGTTTAGAACTGGGCCAAATCTGTGTAGTCGCTATCGTTTTATTAGCTTCATTTATTTCGTTTTACGTATTCCATTGGAAGCAAAAACCCTACATTAAAGTACTATCAGGCATCACTATCGGCCTCGTTTTGCCCATGATCATTGAGCGTTGGCCATAAAAAAAGCCCCGATTTTCATCGAGGCCTTTTCTAAAAATTATAATTTCTAGAAGTCTTCACTCAAGGAGAAGGACATGGAATCCTTATCAGACATAACACCTGATTTCTGGTATTCAGCCACCCGCTTCTCGAAGAAATTCGTCTTACCTTGAAGCGAAATCATTTCCATAAAGTCAAATGGATTCGTTGCATTATAGTGCTTCTTGCATCCCAAGGAAACTAATAAGCGATCCGCAACGAAATCGATGTATTGACACATCATTTCCGCATTCATACCGATCAAGGATACAGGTAGAGCCACGGTTACGAATTCTTTTTCAATCTCGACTGCATCTAGGATAATCTCGTAGATACGATCTTGTGGTAATTGATTATTAATGTGGTCTGTATATAATAAACAAGCAAAATCACAGTGTAATCCTTCATCACGCGAGATCAATTCATTCGAGAACGAAAGACCTGGCATTAAACCACGCTTCTTTAACCAGAAAATAGAACAGAAAGATCCAGAGAAGAAAATACCTTCCACCGCAGCAAAAGAAATTAAACGCTCTACGAAATTATCTGACTCAATCCATTTCAAAGCCCAATCCGCCTTTTTCTTCACGCAATCGATCGTCTCGATGGCGCGTAAAAGGTGATCTTTTTCTTTCGGATCATTGATATAAGTGTCAATTAAAAGAGAATAGGTTTCTGAGTGAATGTTTTCCATCATGATTTGGAAACCATAAAAACATTTTGCCTCCGCATATTGAACTTCTTTCAGGAAGTTGTTAGCTAAATTTTCATTTACAATGCCATCCGAAGCCGCGAAAAAAGCAAGGACGTGAGAAACGAAATGACGTTCGCCATCATTCATCTTTTTCCAGTCTGCTAAATCTTGCGATAAATCGATCTCTTCCGCTGTCCAAAAGGACGCTTCAGCCTTCTTATAATATTGCCAAATATCATCGTGCTTAATGGGAAAAAGCACAAAACGGTTGGGATCCTCAACCAATAAGGGTTCTAAAACTTTCGTTGACATAT
>CAMDSI010000109.1 GCA_945906915.1 Spirosoma fluviale
ATTTCTAATATTTTTACCCAAAGGTATTGTTTCAAAGCAGAAAATCCCTAATTTTGTGCCACCAATTACAAGACGGTCCGGTAGTTCAGTTGGTTAGAATACATGCCTGTCACGCATGGGGTCGCGGGTTCGAGTCCCGTCCGGACCGCCAACTTGAAAAAAGCTTCAAAGAAATTTGAGGCTTTTTTGTTTTCGGGCGAGCGCTAAATTACCAATAGCCCCATCTCCCTTAACTCCTCTACCGTTTCTCCCTCCCAGAAAACCGTAAAGTCGCCTAGACCTGCTTTGGCATATTCCTTTTCGAATTCTTCAAATATCCAGGTCTTGCCCGGCCCTACCGCTAGTTGATCTAAGGTAACTACTAACCAAGAACCCAATTTTTCAGGAACAAGTAATTCGACCTCGTCTCGCCCCATACTCATTTGCAAAATCGTCTTCCCGCGGGATGGCTTTCCTACAGTAGGAACAGGTCCCAGCCAACAAATTTTAGCATTGGGCTTAGGCATTTGTTCTGCCGAAGGTGCTAAAATGCGCTTAATGTAGTTTTTCGGTATTTGCGTGCGGGGGATTTTGAAATCAAACCAATCCTGCAACGGCATGTCTAAACCGATGCCGTGCATATAATTGAACAAGGATTTCTTCAGGCCCTCACTAAACAAGGTATGGTCAGTTCCTGTAGGGTCAGCATGCTCTAAATCGTTATTTGCGAAGCTGCCTGGTTCTGGATTTAAGATTTTTATTTGATAAGCATCTGGATTTAGGCCCACTGGACTATGCGCGGTTAAAGCAAATTGATGCCAAAATCCTGAATGCATCACCCCATTCTCCACCAGCTGTCGTACCACTTCTAGCGAATCCACGGTCTCTTGCGCGGTTTGAGTAGGGAATCCATACATCAAATAGGCGTGAACTAATATGCCCGCCTGTGTAAAATTATCTGCCACTTGAGCCACTTGGGCAACCGTTACGCCTTTATCAATTAGTTCTAGCAATCGATCCGAGGCCACTTCCAAGCCACCTGAAACGGCGATGCAACCCGAGCGAACGAGTAATTGGCATAAATCTTTGGTAAAACTCTTCTCAAAACGAATATTCGTCCACCAAACAACGGTCAAGTCTCTTCGGATAATTTCCAATGCCACATCGCGCATTAATGCTGGCGGAGCGGCTTCATCCACAAAATGAAAACCATTGTTCCCCGTTTGTGCAATCATCGCCTCGATGCGATCGACCAGCATAGGTGCCGTGGTGGCCTCGTAGTCTTTGATGTAGGATAATGAGATGTCGCAGAACGTACATTTGCCCCAATAACATCCGTGTGCCAGGGTCAATTTATTCCATCTGCCATCGCTCCACAAACGGTGCATCGGATTCGCGATTTCAATGACGGATAGGTATTTGTCCAAAGGCAAATCGGTGTAATCCGGAATACCCACGTCCTTTTGCTTCACGTCAGAATCTTTCGATCCATTCAGGTAGGTGACGGTTCCATCGATGCAACAAAAAGTGCGTTTCAGATCTTTTAATTCGCGTGTACCTTTTAAATGCTCCAAAAGATTCATCAAAGGCGTTTCCCCATCATCTAGCGTGATAAAGTCTACAAATTCAAACACGCGCGGCTCTTGCAAGGAACGTAATTCTGTATTCGCATACCCGCCACCAAAGGCGACTTTGATCTCAGGGTGGTGTTTTTTAATCCACTGCCCGCAACGCAAGGCACTGTATAAGTTACCTGGGAATGGCGCGGTAATGGCGATTAGATTGGGTTTTTCTTGTTGGATTTTGGCCTCCAACGATTTCACCAACAACTCATCAATATAGGTCAGCGGGGCATGTAACGCCTGGTTTAACTCCTGAAAACTCGAGGCAGATCTGCCCAGACGTTCCGCATAGCGACTAAACCCAAAATGCGGATCTACCGCATCAATAATTAAATCAGAAATATCTTCTAAATAGAGCGTAGCTAAATGCCGCGCTTTATCCCGCACCCCCATACTCCCAAAGGCCCATTCTAAGTCACTTACTTGCTGAAAACGAGACGCTTCTGGCAAGTAGTTTTGCTCCGCAATAACGTGGGCAAGGGTGGGGTTTTTATCGTGTAAAAAGGAAATAACTGGATCAATTGTTCGAATGTAGGACTGTTTCAGTCGTAGCATGCGCTGCCCATTTTCATTCAGTTGTTTGCCTGAATTTTCAATGTGCGCAAATAAGTTATTTAGTCCGTTGGCGGAAAAAAGCTGGAGAATAACTTCCAGTCCTAGATCAGCCTGATAAGAGGCAATACCTTTGGTATTCAAAAACCCTTTCAAATAAGCCGTCGCAGGGTAGGGCGTATTTAACTGGGTAAAAGGAGGAGTAATGAA
The DNA here is from genome assembly GCA_945906915.1 of Spirosoma fluviale. Taxonomy (GTDB): domain Bacteria; phylum Bacteroidota; class Bacteroidia; order Cytophagales; family Spirosomataceae; genus Aquirufa; species Aquirufa fluvialis_D. Next base: position 2,364 of record CAMDSI010000109.1, read on the forward strand.
AAATACCTTCGGGTCTTTTGTGCTCATGCGCATCAAAAGTACTTGAAAAGCAGTAAAAAGAAAAGGATGGGAGAAGTATAACGGCCATTGTATCGTCTTAGGTCCTAGTTCTCTTATTCTCCTAAAACATATCAATAAAGGATGTATTCTGGTCTTTCCTTATCAACGGTGAAGCGAATATAGATGACCCTTGTTTGGCCAGCATTTACAGTAATAGGACCTAAAATACTTCCTCCTACTCCTGGAATTATTGTAATGTTTCCACCCATACTACTTAATAAGATGGTTATAACATCCCCGGTTATCGCTTTTTCTCCAAGATTTTTCATTAGGTCATCGAAACTAGGTAAAGTGAAATTTATATCTCTTTCTTTTATAGTTCCAATAAATATACCTGCATTGAATATCTCCTCAACTGAGGGATTTAGATCATTTTCAAATAATACAGGAGTTATACTTTTGTTGAATTTTACTTGATCGTGACCATCTACACCAGGGTTGCCTTGTATTCCTTGTTCACCTTGCACACCTTGAGGACCTATTCCTCCCGTGTTTCCAGTTAAACCAGTTAAGCCTCGTGCACCTGTGAGTCCTGTAGGTCCCGCAGTCCCAGTTGCCCCCGCTGCTCCCGCTGGCCCCTGATTACCAGTCAAACCTGTAGCCCCGCTTGCTCCATCGACTCCATCAATCCCATCAGTACCATTTATTCCGGCCAGTCCTGTTAAACCAATTAACCCAGTCGCTCCCGTTAAACCCGTAGCGCCAACCAGACCAGTCGCTCCACTTATTCCTGTTTCACCTGTAAACCCTCTTTCCCCCTGTGGTCCGGGGATAGATCCACCACTAACAATTTCTTGACTCATACCGCTATTTAAAGCAAATAGAGCAAAAGGGACGCTAGTTAATTCGGTCAATCCGGAGAGAACGTAATTCGATCCACCTTCTGGATCGATATCTGTTTTGATGAAATATTGCCCTTTGGCCCAATTAATTTTACTCATTTCACCTGATAAAGCGCTACCGGCACCTATTTGTAAATTGACTAATCCGAATGCGTTTGTAAACGTATGTTGTGTTTCCTCGTAAACGGAAATGGGGTTGTTTGCTCCATTCAAAATGGAAATTTTCAAGCCGATGGGCTTAGAAACTAATAAGCTGTTGTTCACGTTCCGGATGACGGCTTGGTAGCTAATTTTTTGGGGAGCTTGTGCCAAAGTAGAGAAGGGTAGTAGCCCTATCCATAGTGCAATTTTTGACCATTTCATATCAATTAATTTTAATAAGTTTATGGACATATTCTTCTTGTCCGGGTATAGATAATCGCAGAATAAAGGTTCCAGCGGGGAGGTTAGAAACTGAAATTTGTGAATGCGGATCAGCGATTAGGTAGGTAACTAGCAGCATTCCTTGAAGGGAATAAATCGATGCGCTACTGACAAGCCAGGGAAATATGTCTGACTCGATTTTTAATAAATGAGTAGCAGGATTAGGGTAAATATGAATTAATTCTTCTAAAGAAACCTTCTCGTCTAAATCTGTTGAATTCATCAAGATAGAGAAGACACCTTCTTGAAAACTGGGTTTGGACAACTGAAAAGACCCAAATAATTGTCCAACACTTACATGTGCTTGTATTGCGGCAGAACTAATGTCACTTCCGGAAGAAAAGGAGAATTGTTGCGCATTGATTATAGACGCATGTAATAAAAGCCAAGTTATTATAAGAAATAGGCGGATATTCATGTGAGCAAATATCCGCCTTCTCGCCCCTTGCTCTATTATATAATTGGGAGTTTAACTTACAGATTATTGTAGTTCCCGCTAACAAAAAAACAGGCCATCTATTGATAGCCTGCTTTTTTCTTTTCTCTTTTTTCTTCTTTTTTCTCCTTCGGAGTTTTAACGGCTTCTTTCTTTGCCGCCTTTTGGGAATTCATGCCTTTAGCCATGGTGTTGGGGGTTTAGAGTGGCAAGGTCGGGAAAATATTCTAATTCATCTACCAATGGGCTTAGAAAATGGCTTTACTTCTGCCTAAATCTTTGTATTCGTTCTGAAAACGTTTATTAATTAGGTGAATCACGTAATTCACTCATTTTCGAAAAGGTACTTGATGATGTCTCATAATATTTTTCCAAAATTTAATTGTATAATTTTTTTGGAGACCAGAGACCAAACAAAACGGGGAGAAATTCGAAAAGCCATAAGAGTAGAAAATTAATTCTATGTCAGAAAACAAAAGTAACACAACGGGAGGAATGATTATTGCTGCTGTAGTAGTCATTGCGATCATCTATTATTTTTTGAAATTTTTAGGTGTGTTTCTCGGATATTTATTCATTTTAGCAGGAATTGGCTATTTGATTTACTCTTTAATTTCCAAACGTAAATCAGGGAATATCGTCAATCTCACAGACGCAAAATTGGTACCCTATACAGCAAAACTTTTGAGTGTAAACCTAGCAATATTATTTGTTACTGGCTTTGTATTGCTGGGAGCTGGTAAGTGGTTAAATGTTTCTTATTGTGATTGTCAAGAAATCGTGACTAATGGAGAAGTTAAGCTCGCGTTAGGAAGTGATAATTATAGTGATTTGTTGCCAGGTAAAGAAGTGAGTGCAGCAGATTATGAGGAATGTATTAAGTTATATCAAAGTGATTTACGAAGTGGTACTGGACTAGATAGAGGAATTTGGGGGACACCAATTGGCTATTTTGATTATATGTGTGAGAATCAAGTTAGTGTAGGGAAATCAGTATCTATACTTTATGATAATATGAAGTACAAGTTTGGTTGGGGACGAGAAGAACAGTTAGCGGAGTTAGATAAAGAAGAGAAAGAGTTATTTGGCGATAAGCTAGTGGTTGAGGCTCCGAAAGCATCGGAAACACAAACGGATTCTACTCCTGAGATCAAAGAACCTGATGCAGAAGGAGAAGAGGAAAGCAATGTTCCAGAATTATTCGAAATTAATGATCCGGATGGGTACTCGAATTTGAGAGTAAGTCCAGGTGGAAAAATTATTCGCAAGGTAATGAAAGGGGAAAAGTTTGAATTATTGGAAAAAGGAGAGTCTAATTCCAAGGTTAAATTAAGTGATGGTACGATAGGATACATTCACAATTCTCGTATCATTTCTTCTCAATAGGCTGAAATATGTATAAATTCAGCCTCCTTTACTAACGTTTGAATTAGTCTATTGTCTATGTTTTTTCGAAAATCAAGATACTTTTTTATTGGCTTCCTCTTGCTGATGGGAGTAAATGTATGGGCAGATTCGAAATGCTTGTTATGGTTTGATTCTGTCCAAAAAGTTCGAAAGAGGATTGATTTAATCAAACAAACTGTAGAAAAAGAAATAGCCCCAGGTAATTGGGAAAAGCTAAAATATATTACTGTTGATAAACGAATTACTTCAGCCTTACCACCTAGGGTGGTAGGGCATTATTTTTCTTGGGGAAAAAATAAAATTCGTTTTACTGTAGCCGGTACAGGTATCGTTTATGATTTCAATGATTCTACTAATTTAATAGAACGTGTAGATCGTACTTTTTACGCGGGATATAATTTTGGCGCAAGTAAGTTTATTCGTAAAGGAATACTTTATAGTTTTGGAGGTAGTGGTTTTTGGAATTATAGTAAAGCTTTGACCTATTTCAGTGATAAATCCAAAGAATGGGAAAACATTAAATCAACTAACCTAGGTCCCAATGCTATATTTAATGGTTTTCACGGTTTCTCTGCATCGACTGATCTCTTTTATGCGGGTGGTTCAGAATACCACGACTTTTTAAACGAGCAGCCTACCCTAAGAGATAGTCATTTTTATTCTTTTGATTTTAAGGCGAATGCATGGACCTACCTTGGTGAGATTTTGCCTGAGTTACTTGAATCTAAATCTCGTGAAATAGTTTGGTCAGGTCGATATTTTGCTCAATTTTCTGATGATATTCTATATATAATTGATCCGGTTGCTAATAAAGTGTTTAAAGGTAAAAGCGCGACTGAAACTTACCAAGCGGCTCCCTTGATGATTATAGATAATGGGAATGTGATAGGTTACTGGGATGAAGAAGGGGGAAAGCGTGTTTCGATTTCTTTAGATCAAGTAATAAAGCAATCTGTTGAGATAGGCTCTTTTTATAAGATGCCTTCAAAATTTCCGTATTATTTGGGAATCTTGTTATTATTTCTCTTTAGTGTGTTAGGAGTCGCTTACTTTTTTCGTAAAAATCAGGGAACAAAATCACTTAGCCTAGATGAGCAAGAATCGGTCTTATTAAAAGCCTTATTTGAATCCAAAATTGGATTGAGTACGGTGGAAATTAATGACATATTAAGTTTGTCTTCCAAAAGCATTGATAACCAACGAAAACTTCGTTTACAAGTTCTCTCTTCCATCAATCATAAGTTCCAGCTTAAATACAAAATCGAAATAACGATAATTAGAACACCTTCGTCGATAGATAAACGACAATTACTTTATACTTTAAATCCAGAGGTCGTTAGGTTAATTTCCGTTTGGTACAATTAACTGATAATTACTTTTTCATTTTTTCACCGGATTTTGAGGTCAATCAAATACAATTAATTTAATTGTATCTCTTTATTTTTTCTTCTTAATTGCCTAACATTGAGTACTAAACCTATTGAAAATGAAAAACTTACTAGTAGCTATATGCTTAATCGTTAGCATAGGATTGCAGGCACAAACTAAACCTTTACGTATCATATTTATTGGGGCTCATCCGGATGATTGCGATATTA
>CAMDSI010000110.1 GCA_945906915.1 Spirosoma fluviale
TATTTCAATTCCGGTCGCAACCCAGCGGAGGCGATCAAGGTCGCTAAACCAACCTACGCGGGATTAGAATTCGTGAACACGAAGGAAGAAGCTGATGTGGTTTTATTGTGGTTAATTCCCTCTGCCGGTGGTTTATTTAGCTCGCAAGGAGCAAAAATCGATTTGAATTTATCTAAGAATCGCATCGATGTGAATCATGTGAATGAGATTATTAATGCCAAACCAACCATCGTAGTAATCAATTACACGAACCCGTGGGTGATAGAAGAAATTGATAAAGGAAAGGCCGCGTCCATTCTTGCGACTTTTGGGACGACGCAAGAAGCGCTGTTAGATATTGTGACTGGAGCCTATAATCCCTCAGGCAAAATGCCCTTTACCACACCGCTGAATCAAGCTGTGGTTGAATCAAATAAATCAGACGTTCCGGGTTATATGGAAGGGCCGGGATATGGATTGTTTGAGTTTGGGCATGGATTGAGTTATTAAAGGAAGGGGCTTAATCGCCCCTTTTTTTATATCTTTGGGTCAGAATATTTACTTGCTATGAACCCACACTATCCCGCATTCAAACGGATCATCACGAATCCAATTCTATTTAAGTTTTTTGTTTTCCAAAAGCTCTCCTCCGCTTTTTGGGCCGGACTTTCCATCGCTCATTTCGACGAAAAATCCTGTGAAGTGCGCGTGAAACTTTCGTGGTTTAATCAGAATCCATTTCGCTCCATGTATTTTGCCGTGGAGGCGATGGCGGCGGAAATGAGTTGCGGGATGTTGGCTTTAGGACAGGTGTATAAACGGCAACCTGCTGTAAGTATGCTCGTGGAAAAGCTGGAAGCTAAATTCGTTAAGAAGGCAACAGGAGTCATCATTTTTACCTGCGAGGATGGCCAGGCATTACAAGACACCGTGAATGAGGCATTGAATAATCCGGCAGGTTCAAAACTAGGTGTGACCTCCATCGGCCGAAATCAAGCCGGCGAAGTCGTAGCGGAGTTCTATTTAACCTGGACGTTTAAAGCGAAGAGCTTATAAGTTATATTTTAAGCTAATTGTACCGATTACTTGTCCGTCGGTTAGGGTATAATTGCCAAAGGCTTTGGCCTGAAAATGCTCGTTAATATCATACGAAATCGTCTCAGCTACTCCTGTCAAATCCCCCACGGATAAGTAATATCCCTGTGTTAAAAAACTCCAGTTTTTATGGCGGTAATTCGTATTTCCAGACACTAATGTCACTTTAAAATCTTTATTCCGTGCCTGACCATTTAAAATGAACGAGCCCACACTCATCTTTTTGCTCACCGGATAAGACATCGTCAATTCTCGACCGAAGAAACTCGTCACTTCATAATCCTCCGTCATTTGAAAAGCGGGCATATGAATCCCTATGATAGCCTTAAATTTTTTATCAATAAATCGATAGCGTGTAAATAAAGCCACCGTTGTAGGCGTCATGCTCTGTATACGCATCATATACATTAAGTGCCCTGTTAAGCGTTTCTTAGGATTTGTGCCAGCATTAATGATAAGATTAGGCTCTTTCGAGGTGAAAGCAGGGATAAAGGAGAATCCTCCTGTGCTCATCTCAATACTTCCTGTTTGGGCAGTTAGTGAAAAAGACGCTAAAATAAGGCAAACGGCTAGCAATTGTTTCATTTAGATACATTAGGGTTTTGAAGCGGTGCAAAGGTACGGTTTTTCTTTCTGAAAACATCCTGTGGGCTTACAGGTTATTAGTATATGCCAAAGTCCCCTATCCATATTGTCTGGTTCAAACGTGATCTCCGCTTTACGGACCACGAACCTTTGTGTCGGGCTTTGGCTTCCGATATTCCAGTTCTACTTATCTATTGTTTCGAGCCTTCTCTAATCGCCTATCCAGATAGCGATGTGCGCCATTGGCGATTTGTCCACGAATCTTTAGTGGAGATGCAAGGACGATTAGAAGATCGAAATGGTCAGCTTTATGTGTTCCATTCAGAGGTCATTCCGGTGTTTCAAGCGCTGGCTTCCGTGTACGATATCAAGACCTTATTTTCTCACGAAGAGATAGGAAATGCGCTAAGTTATCAGCGGGACAAAGAGGTGGCTGAATTCTGCAAAATGGCGGGCATTTCATGGAATGAAACACCAACAGGCGGCGTAATTCGCCGTTTAAAAACTCGGAAAACCTGGCAGCAACGTTGGGAAACAACGATGAAGAGCGCGCCATTTTTCGTGCCGGAAAATGATTGGAATCTTTTGCCCCTCGACCCGACTTTTTATGATGCGTGTAAAGGCCCAGAACTACCGATCTCTTTTAAAACGCGGAATCCTATCTTCCAAGAAGGGGGAGAATATTGGGGCTGGAAATACCTAAAAAGCTTTATTGAAACACGGCATACAGATTACAGTTTTTCCATCAGCAAACCGGAGGCAAGTAGACGGGCATGCGGTCGAATTTCCCCTTATTTGGCCTACGGAAATATCAGTATGCGGATGGCCCATACCTTTACCATACAGCATTACAAAACGGCTAAAAACAAGCGTGCGCTGCAGAATTTCATCTCCCGCCTGCATTGGCAAGGTCATTTTATCCAAAAATTCGAAGATGAATCTCGCATGGAATTTGAGCCGGTTAATAAGGCCTATCAAGCGCTGGAGAAAAACCGAGATGAGCGATTAATTATAGCATGGCAAGAGGGTAAAACCGGAGTTCCACTCGTTGATGCGTGTATGCGCTGTGTGGTCGCAACAGGCTATTTGAACTTCCGAATGCGGGCGATGGTTGTCTCCTTTTTTGTCTTTAATCTTTGGCAAGATTGGCGCGATTTAGCGCATTTTCTAGCGCGGCAATTTCTTGACTATGAACCAGGCATTCACTACCCCCAAATCCAGATGCAAGCCGGAGTCACCGGCATTAATACTATCCGTATTTATAATCCAGTAAAGAATTCTTATGCCCATGATCCGGACGGAATTTTCATCAAAAAGTGGGTGCCGGAATTAGGCCAAGTTCCTGCGACTTTGATCCACGAGCCTTGGAAACTGAGTGACATGGAACAGACGTTGTACGGGGTAAAAATCGGCGTGGATTATCCCGCACCGGTGGTCGATTTAAGTGCGACTCGAAAAACGGCATCGGATCAAGTTTGGGCGATGCGAAAAACGAAAAAGGCCCGGCAAGAAGGGGCGCGAATCCTCCAAAAACACGTCAATAAATGAGCACATTTCTGATTTTCCCACACCAGCTTTTCGAAGAGACTTTGGCTCAACAAGCGGACGTCTTCTACCTGATTGAATCCGATCTTTTCTTCAATCAATACGCTTTTCACAAACAAAAAATCTTGTTCCACCGGGCGAGTATGCGGGCGTTTGCCGACCGCCTTCGCAGCGCAGGAAAAACCGTAGAATACATTGATGCCCGGGATCCTCGTGCTTCTGAATTTGCTTTAGTCGCATCTTTAGCGGGTGAAATTACGTTATTTGACCCCAATGATTATCTGCTAGAACGCCGCCTGCGCCGGGCTGCTAACATTCGCTTATTAGTTAGTCCTAACTTCTTAAACACGGAGACTGAATTACTAGGGAATCGCAAGCCCTATTATCAGACGGCGTTTTATACTCAGCAGCGAAAAGATCGTGGCATCTTGTTAGAAGAAGACGGCAAACCCGTGGGAGGTCAATGGACCTATGACACGGAAAATCGCAAGAAAATTCCAAAGAATACGTTCATCCCGGCGCCCTTTCCAGAGGCAGTTCCAAACCCCTATATTCAGGAGGCAATTGAATATGTAGCTTTGCACTTTCCTGATAATCCGGGATCAAGCGATATGCCTTTTTCGGGTGCTTATTATCCGGTAACACATGCAGAAGCTCAGGCGGCTCTAGAACTTTTTTTACGGGAACGTGTGCATCTTTTTGGGGATTACGAAGATGCGATAAAGGCGCAGGAGAAGACTTTGTTTCACAGTATTTTAAGTCCTCTGATTAATGCGGGATTATTAAATCCGGCGCAAGTGATCGAACGCGTTGCAGCCTCCGCTGCACCCCTAAATAGCGTGGAGGGCTTTATTCGCCAAATCATCGGTTGGCGCGAATTTGTCCAATTGCTATATCGAAAAATAAGCATTCAACAACGCACCACAAATTACTGGGGATTTACAAACGAGATGCCCGCTGCTTTTTATGATGGGTCGACCGGAGTATTGCCCATCGATCAGACAATTCACAAACTTTTAAAAACGGGTTATAATCACCACATCGAGCGGCTGATGGTACTCGGAAATTTTATGTTATTGTGCGAAATCAAACCGGATGCGGTTCATCGCTGGTTCATGGAAATGTATATCGACGCGTACGATTGGGTGATGGTCCCTAATGTGTATGGCATGTCGCAATTCAGCGATGGCGGATTAATGACTACTAAACCCTACATCTGCGGCTCGAATTATATCTTGAAAATGAGCGATTATCCGAAAGGCGAATGGCAAGAAATTTGGGATGGATTATTCTGGCGGTTCCTCGATAAACAACGGGAGACGTTTCGTAAAAATCCGAGGTGGGCGATGTTGATTAGTACTTGGGATAAGATGCCTTTGGAGAAAAAGTCACACCACTTAAACAACGCTGAAACGTTTCTAGCTAAGCTTTTTGCTTAGTTTATTCCAAAAAGAAAAGAAGCTATTGAATTCCCCTTGTAAGCCCGGAGCTAGCGAAGGATGCTCCTCTCGTATTCCCTGAAAATGGGCATTAATAGGGTGGTCACGGAAAATTCCTTTAACCGGTAGCTGCGCGATTTCCCCATAAAAAACTTGAATCCCCGGAATATTCGTGGCTAAATCGAAGATGAATTGCATCGTGCGCTCAGACATGGGGTGTTTCGCAAAATGACTCGGCTCTAAGACTAAAATGCGATTCCCGTCTTCGCCTTCGTGGAAGGTAGGATCGAGGGTGTAATGGGTATAAATGAAGGTGGGAAGCTCTTGGTGAATCTCCATCGGTTTCGTCACGGGCGCCGTAAAAATAAGCTTCGGATTCGCCGATTCCCTTAATTCCTCCGGCACCGAGCGCAGTGGCAATTCCTCGTAACTATAATCCAAAAACGTGTCTGTTTGCCGGCTACCCGTGTACTTATTTACATTTTCTTGGTTTACATAATACAGCTTATTACTGAAAGTACCAGCGCACCATTGCCAACTCAGCGCATTACTCGCTAAATCTCCATCCAATAAATGATAATACAACCAAGCCGCAGGAGCAGACCAATGATATTTCCCCACATTGCAGGTGATGGCCGCGAGGTACATGCGCAGGTGATTATGCAAATAACCCCTTTCAGGAAAGCTTTTTAAATGTGCATCTAAGGACTCGATTCCCGTCTCCGCCTCTAACACGGCAGCGGGAATTCCCTGGTACAAAACCCCTTCTTGTGGATGACGAATATCGCTAAAAATAGCGTCCCCTTTCTGAAACCAAGTCCGGGTATAAAACTCTCGCCAGGCTAATTCTTGAATGAATTTTTCAGCCTGATCCATGCCGATACCACGGTCTTTTAATCGGGCTACGACCTGTGGGACCGTGATAAATCCACGGGATAAATACGGCGAAAGGTAGGAAACACCCCCGTTTAAAAAGTTACGGGAGCGGGCGTAATGACCCGGATCAAACGCATCAATCCGAGCGTAAACGGCCTCGAGTGTGGTAGGAAATTCCACTAACGCTTGCTGATTTTATTCATACTAATGCCGCGCTGAAGGGTGCATTTGAAACGTGCGTCTGATGAAACCCGCTTTAATAGGTGTTTCGTGCTACGTCCTGACATGCGTTTGCGCCACATTTGGAAGCTAGATAATTTACTATTCGCCCGCATGAATTCGATGACCTCTTTTTCTTTTAGGCCAAACTGAAATTCAATCGCCTCGAAAGGCGTGCGATCTTCCCACGCCATTTGGATGATGCGGTCGATGTCCTCATCGGAAAACCTATTTGCTACGTCTGCACTTTTCACCACAGTAGATAATTTGATCCCAATTCTTCTCCCATTTCTTGCGCCAAGTAAAGGGACGATTGCAAACGGGACAAGTTTTGGAAGGTAAATGTTGTTTTTTAACGCCTTGCATAAAAAAGGGCTTGCCTATAAGACAAACCCTTTTGAAATGAAAATGTTTTAAAGCTACATAATTAAACGTTGATCTCTCCCCTTAAATACAACACACTTTTCCCGGCTATTTCTACCCGATCGCCTTGCAATGTGCACGTGAGAAAGCCTGTTCGCTGGGATAATTGCATCGCGGTCATTGTCTGTTTCCCTAAAATACGATACCAATAGGGCATCAATGTCGTATGTGCGGAACCAGTAACGGGGTCTTCGTTACCACCACTATTTGGGCCAAAAAAACGAGACACAAAATCCGTCTTTTCACCGGGAGCAGTCACGATAATACCGCGCACTTGGTGAATTTTTAAGGCTTCGAAATCGGGGTGAAGATTCAGAATATCGGACTCAGATTCATAAATGAAAAGCAAGTCTGTTTTCCCTTTAAATACTGCCCGAGGGGAAATAGCCAGTCCGGTGCCATATACTGGATCTACAGCTAATTCCTCCATCACATCGCAAGGGAAATTCAATACCAACTGATCCCCTCTTTTACTGACCATGAGCGGGCCACTGCGATGGGATAGGAAGTGTACATCTTCACTCATGTGACCTAATTCGTGAAAGACCACATGCGCGCTCGCTAAAGTCGCGTGACCACATAAATCTACTTCCACCGTAGGTGTAAACCAGCGAATTTTATATCCGTCACCAGACGGAACAATAAAGGCAGTTTCTGCTAAATTATTCTCAAATGCGATATTTTGCATCAACTCATCCGGTAGCCATTCGACTAGTGGACAAACAGCGGCGGGATTACCTTTAAACAATTGATCGCTAAAGGCGTCGACTTGGTAGATGGGAATTTTCATGAATTTAAAGCCATTTTTTGCGACGGAACCAGGTAAAAATAAATACACTGATGAGCACCATTGCCAGGATTAACGTGGGGTATCCCCACTTTGAACGCAGCTCCGGCATATAATCAAAGTTCATACCATAAATTCCAGCCAAAAAGGTGAGTGGCATAAA
>CAMDSI010000111.1 GCA_945906915.1 Spirosoma fluviale
TCCCCTCTAGGGATAATTTAAGGGGTGATTTTTTCATATACTTATAAAAAAAGGGATCGAAGTCGATCCCTTTTTTTATGCCATCTTTATTCTTTGTGCTTTATTCTTTATGCTTTAGATTTTGAAACAAATCAACTAAATAAAGAACCGTCTCCGTCGCCTTCTGCATATCCTGAACGGAAACCCATTCTTGCTTACTGTGGAAAGCGTGTTCTCCAGCGAAGATATTGGGACAAGGTAATCCCATGAAAGTTAAGCGGGAACCGTCGGTGCCACCGCGGATGCTGGTAGTTTCGGCTTTCAGGCCAGCTAATTTCATGGCTTCCATCGCTAAATCAATGCATTCAGGATGATTGACTAGTATTTCGTTCATGTTTCTGTATTGTTCGGTTTGCGTATAGGAGGCGGTAGAATTCGGGTATTTGCGTAAGACCATTTCGGTAATCTGTTGAATGATGAATCCGTATTCGCGCAGTTTTTCGGTTTCGAAATCGCGGATAATGAACTCTATTGTAGCTTCTTCTACGCTACCCGTTATGTCTGTGGGGTGGATGAAACCTTCTTTTGCTTCTGTCGTTTCTGGGCTTAGTCGGTCTTTAGGCAGGGTATTAACGATTTCTGCAGCGATTTTAAGGGCACTTTCCATTCGGTCTTTGGCAAAACCGGGATGTTGTGAAACGCCCTGAATTTTAACTACAAATCCATCGGCAGAGAAGGTCTCATTTTCTAAATGTCCGCGCTTTTCTCCGTCTAAGGTATACCCATATTTGGCCTTAATCTTCTGCATATCCACGTGATCTGTACCACGACCCACTTCTTCATCCGGCGTAAAAAGGATCGTTATGGGTCCGTGAGGTACTTCTGGGTGAGTAAAATAAAAGGCCGCTACGTCCATAATTTCTGCAACACCTGCCTTGTTATCAGCCCCTAGTAGAGTTAAACCACTAGCTGTTATGATGTCATTTCCCACTTGCTCTCCTAAATCTGGATGATCAGCTAATCGAATGATGATAGTGGGGTCATCTGGTAAAACTAAATCTTGTCCGTGGTAATACGAATGGACGATGGGTTTGACTGATGAACCAGAGCAATCGGGGGAAGTATCCATGTGGGCGCAGAAGCATAGTCCTGGAACTTCATGAGGTACATTGGAGGCAAGGTGTGCATATACATAGCCGAATTCATCCAGGTGCGCGTTTTGAATACCGAGAGATTGTAATTCATGAACTAAAATTTTTCCTAGATCTTTTTGCTTCTCTGTCGTGGGACTACTGCTTGAATGAGGGTCGGATTGAGTATCTATTTGGACATATTCAAGAAAGCGTTCCTTTGATGTGAAGGCGTAATTTTGGATCAATTCCGGTAGTTGAGGCATGAAATGCGAATTATATTGAAATATTAGAAGAAAAAATTGTCTATAATTAATTAAATTGTTATGAATTGGTAAAGGTAATACTCCTTTAAGAATTACGTATTATCTTAGTAGCTTGAATTTTATAAGCTTACTACTACTATGTCCCAAAATGCTATTGTTAACCTAGATGGCCAAACGTTCGAATTTCCTACTTTCGTAGGAACTGAAAATGAAAAGGCGATCGACATCGCGAAACTTCGCGATTTAACTGGATACATAACCTATGACCCGGGTTTTAAAAATACGGGTGCAACGAAAAGTGCTATTACTTTTTTAGATGGCGAAGAAGGAATTCTAAGACACTGTGGTTACAGTATTGAAGAATTAGCTGATAAAGCAAGCTTCTTAGAAGTGGCTTATTTGCTTTTAAATGGCGAATTGCCTACTCAATCTCAATTAGATGCGTTTGAGACAGCTGTGAAAAAATATACGGTGACTAATGAGGCTTTATTGAAAATGGAGCAAGTTATCCCGACTAGTACTCACCCGATGAGCGAATTATCTGCTCTTGTGGGTTTGATGGAAGGTCAATATAATCCTGACGAAACAAGCGAGAATATCTTACGTTTAATTGCGGCGCTGCCTATTTTAGCAGCTTGGAATTATAAGAAATCGATTGGAGAAGCGATTGTGGCACCTGATCAATCTTTGGACTATTGCTCTAACTTCCTGAAAATGATGTTTGCTAAACCAGGCGAAGATTATAAAGTAGACCCAATCGTTTCTAAGGCATTAAATAAATTATTAATTCTACATGCTGATCACGAGCAAAACTGTTCTACTTCTACAGTTCGTTTGATTGGTTCGTCTCACGCGAGTTTATTCTCTAGTATTTCAGGTGGTATTCTAGCTTTATTTGGTCCATTACATGGTGGAGCGAATCAAGCTGTCATCGAAATGTTAGAAGAAATCAAGCAAGCTGGTGGAGATACAACGAAATTCATCGCCATGGCGAAGGATAAGACGTCGGGATTCCGTTTGATGGGCTTTGGTCACCGAGTTTATAAAAACTTTGATCCTCGCGCTCGTATTATCAAAAAAGCGGCTGACAATGTCTTAACCGCATTAGGCGTAAAAGATCCAGTTTTAACTATTGCTCAAGAATTAGAAGCTGCGGCATTAAGTGATGAGTATTTCGTGGCACGTAAATTATACCCGAACGTAGATTTCTACTCAGGTATCATCTACCGTGCTTTAGATATCCCTACGAATATGTTTACAATTCTATTTGCGATCGGACGTCTTCCTGGTTGGATTTCTCAACACATGGAAATGATGACTAATAAAGATCCTATCGGTCGTCCTCGTCAAATCTACGTAGGTTCTCCTGAACGTGCATTTGTCGATATCGCGAAACGATAAGTAACCTGAATTAAATAGAAAAGCCTCCTAAATCGGGGGCTTTTTTTTGCGGTTTACAGATTAGGGAATCTGCAAAAATTTATGCGTTTGAACTGAAATCCGCCAAGAGGGATTTGCCTTTACAAAATCCACAATAATCGGGTTCATTTGGTCTTGTTTAGACCATTCGGGTTGCAAATATAATGCAGCTGTTGCCGGTAATTTCGTAGCCCATTCTTGCGCCCATGGAATATCAGATGGGTGATTAACCACCACTTTTAATTCATTGGTGATGGCCAAAATATCCTCGTTAGGCGCCTTGAATTTCTTAGGTGAGAAACATATCCAATCCCAAGTGCCGGTTATTTTATCAGCTACGCCTGAAGTTTCTATGTGGGTTCTAAATCCAGCTGCTTTTAATTCTTCTGTTAAAGGGCCCAAATCGTGCATTAATGGTTCTCCTCCTGTGATGACCACTAAGCGACCTGGATGTTCTACTGCTTCCGCTAATAAAGTAGCAACGGATTTTACTGGATGGGTATCAATAGGCCAAGATTCTTTTACATCGCACCAATGACAACCTACGTCACATCCGCCTAAACGAATAAAATAGGCTGCATGGCCTTGGTATTCACCTTCCCCTTGAATGGTGTAAAAAGATTCCATCACGGGATACGTAAATTCAGTTCTTTTTACGTCGGTTTTTATATCTTTGGGGTCGGATTGCATTTGGACTTAAAATTGTATCCCAAAATTAAGTCTAGAATCGTAATTTAACTAATCCATGAATCCAACAAACGCAAAAAATCGCCTTTTCATTGCTATCGGGCTTGTAAGCACCTTGTGTTTATTATCCGCTTGTTGGTCAGCGCGCTGTTCCTATAAAACCTGTCGGGTGAAAGTAGAACATCGACATGGAGTGTCTTATTATCGTCCTAATGTGGCCTTTTCTTGGATGTGGACTCCACGTTACAGGCATATTAGAGCTGATCAAAATAAAAAGAAACCGAGATGAAACAAGTAGTAGTCGTTTCAGCAGGTGCTCTGAATCAATTGCCTTTGGATTGGGAGGGAAATCGCCAGCGAATTTTGCAGGCTGTTTTTCAGGCTCAAGAGCAAGGAGCTGCGCTATTATGTTTACCAGAACTATGTATCTCCGGATATGGCTGCGAAGATCAGTTTTTAGCGCCCTTTACGGCACAAAAATCGTGGGAGTCACTGGAATTTATCGCAGCTGCAACAACTGAAATAGTAGTGATTATAGGCTTAGCTTTACCTTTTGAAGGTGAATTATATAATGTGTCTGCTATTGTTTCCCGAGGTAAAATTCAGGCTTTGGTTCCGAAACAATTTTTAGCCGACGATGGAGTTCATTATGAGCCTCGTTGGTTTAAAGCATGGGAAAAAGGACGACGAACCCAATATAAAAATATACCCTTAGGGGATTATCGAATTCATTTTGCTGGTATTACGCTAGGAATTGAGATCTGTCAAGATGCTTGGGAAGGAGAGAAGAGGCCTGCTTATGATTTAGCAAGTCGGGGAGTTTCGGTTATTTGTAATCCGACCGCGTCTCACTTTGCTTTTGGTAAATCGGAAATCAGAAAATCACTGGTTTTAGAAGGGGCGAAAATCATCGATGGGGCCTATGTCTTTGCTAATTTATTAGGTAATGAAGCGGGTCGCATTATTTTTGATGGGGATGCTTATATCGCTCATGAGGGTAAGATTTTACAGCAAAGTCCCCGTTTTTCTTATCAGGATGTGTCGCTAATCAGCCATGAGTTATCCTTGCCTATCCGAGAAGATAAGGGAGAGGATGTGGTTGTTTTTGAACTTAAGTTATCAAGTGAAAATAAAGTGAGTGCTGTAGAAATCCCTGCGTGGGAAAGTTCTTCTACGAAAAAAGAAGAGGAATTTTCCCGTTCAATAGCCTTAGGCTTATTTGATTATTTACGCAAATCTCGCTCTCAGGGATGGGTTCTATCTCTGTCTGGTGGTGCTGATTCTTCTGCCATCGCCTCGCTTTGTTCGCTAAGTATTCAAAATGCCATAGCGGATTTAGGCTGGGAGGGCTTGAAAGCTAAATTAGATTATATTCCATTAAGTTCGAAGGATCGTGTGATGGTAGATTTATTAACGACTATTTACCAAGGAACCGTTAATTCGTCTCAGAATACGCGTGATTCTGCGCGTGAATTAGCCGAATGGATTGGTTCAACGCATTATGTGATAGAAATTGATTCGATTGTGCAAGGCTACCGCGATTTAGTGGAAGCTGCCATCGGTCGCCCTTTGACCTGGGAACAAGATGATATTACACTTCAAAACGTGCAAGCCCGCGTTCGTGCTCCCAGTGCCTGGATGCTGGCTAATATTAAGAATTCACTCTTATTAGCTACGTCAAATCGTTCTGAGGCGAGTGTGGGTTATGCTACGATGGATGGAGATACGTCGGGCTCGATATCACCTATTTCGGGGATTGACAAAAGTTTCTTGAGAACCTGGTTGCTTTGGTTAGAGGCCCACGGTTACAAGGGTCTTCATTTTGTGAATAGCTTAGAACCGAGTGCTGAATTGCGTCCATTATCTGAAAAACAGGTGGATGAGGAGGATTTGATGCCTTATCCGATATTGAATACGATTGAAAGATTGGCTTTTTATGATTTATGTTCGCCGCACGAATGTTTGGCGATTGTGAATGAACGCTATGGATCTGTTTTTGCCAAAGAAAAGCTCGAGGAATTCGTTCGTCGATTCTTCCGACTTTGGGCTAGAAATCAGTGGAAAAGGGAGCGATATGCTCCAGGATTCCATGTGGATGACTTCAGCTTAGACCCGAAGAGTTGGTTGCGATTCCCGATTTTATCGGCAGGATTAGAAAAAGATATATAAACAAAACGCGAAGAAAGAGATGTTATTAG
The DNA here is from genome assembly GCA_945906915.1 of Spirosoma fluviale. Taxonomy (GTDB): domain Bacteria; phylum Bacteroidota; class Bacteroidia; order Cytophagales; family Spirosomataceae; genus Aquirufa; species Aquirufa fluvialis_D. The sequence continues at coordinate 5,680 of CAMDSI010000111.1, forward strand.
TTGTGGATGTGGGGAACACGGATATCGTGTTTGGTTTTTATGAAGATCAAATCTGGAAGGCAGTTTTACGAACGCCTACACACCAACCTTGGAGTGCGAATGGTGTGGTGAATTGGATTAAGAAGGAATGGGCCTCTAAAGAACTAGGGGATAATTTACCCTCTTTGGCCTTAATTTCATCAGTCGTTCCGTCTATTTCTCCTCAAATTCAGCGTGGATTAGCTTTATGGCTTGGATTTGCTCCAGCCCTGATGAACCCTAAATTATATGAATCATTAACGATTCAGGTAATAGTTCCAGAAGAAATTGGTTCTGATTTAGTGGCAAATGCTGTCTATGCACATGAAAATTATAAGTCCAATGTGTTAATCGTGGATTTTGGAACTGCTTTAACTTTTACTTTAGTCAATGCGGAAGGTAAAATGGAAGGAGTTTCCATTGCTCCAGGTTTAAAGACCGCCGTTAAATCATTATTCTCTCAAACCGCTCAACTACCTGAAGTTCCCCTCGAAATGCCGGAATTTAATTTAGGTACAGATACGGTTTCTGCGATTCAGGCTGGTATTTTATGGGGCTATGTGGGTATGGTAAAGGAGATGATCAGCCGCGTGAAAGAAGATAAGAAAGGAGATTTGAAGGTAGTCGCTACAGGTGGATTGTCCTCTATTTTGACCCCCTTAGCCTCTTATTTCGATGAGGTGAATAAATTAATTACATTAGAAGGTCTGCGTATGATTGCGGAACGAATTAAAGCCTAAGCTCATGTTTCCGAAAGAACAAGGATTCTTTTTTCCAGCCGAATGGCATCCCCATATTGCTACTTGGATTACGTTTCCGCATAATGACCACTCATGGCAAGAAGAGAAATTAGGTCAAATGTATCCAGAATATTTTGCTTTGATCAAAGCTATTTCAGCGGGGGAACAAGTTCGAATCAATGTGAATTCTGAAGATTTAAAATCCTTCGTGGAAAGTCAATTACTGGTGTATGGTATTGATCCCTCTAAAATTGAGTTTAATATTCAAACCACAAACGATGCCTGGTGCCGCGATCATGGTCCCGCTTTTTTAGTGAAAGAGCGTAGTTCAGATCGTTTGTTAGTTGATTGGGAATACAATGCCTGGGGAGGAAAATATCCTCCATTTGAAGAGGATAACTCACTACCCTTGACCATCGCCTCCCATTTATCCTTACCCTCTGTTTCCCCTGGAATCATTATGGAAGGTGGATCAGTCGACTTTAATGGGGCAGGAACGGTTTTGACGAGTCGTTCTTGCTTATTGAATCCTAATCGGAATCCACATCTAAATCAAGCTCAAATCGAGGAATATTTGACTAACTATTACGGAGTTTCACAGGTGCTTTGGGTGTCGGATGGAATCGTAGGCGATGATACAGATGGACATATCGAT
>CAMDSI010000112.1 GCA_945906915.1 Spirosoma fluviale
TTATTCCCTAATTCCGAGATGTTTGTCTTTCCTATCCCCATTCCGGTGAAAGCAAAATACCTAGTGATGGGATTTGCCTTTTATGAGCTTTATGCTGGCAGATCCGCTGCTGAAGGGGACAATGTGGCCCATTTTGCCCATTTAGGCGGCATGCTATTTGCCGTGATTTTATTATTGATTTGGCGCCAAAAACGAGACAGCTTCTATTAACATGCGCAGTATTTGGACCGACATAAAAAATATTATACAGCAGCCTGGACAGGGTTTACTGAAGATTATTATAGCTAATGGAGCCATTTTCATCGCTTTAATGATCGCCCGTGTGGGCTTATTGATTGCGGGAAAATCTGAATTATTTGACGCGTTTTTTGCGCAAGTTTCACTTCCCTCATCCCTTGATCTGATTATCCAAAGACCATGGAGTCTACTCACCTATTTTTTCTTGCACATCGAGGTCTTCCACCTGGTATTTAATATGATGTTCCTGTATTGGTTCGGTATCATTATCCAGGATTTTATCGGGAATAAGCGCCTCGTTCAACTCTTCTTTTACGGTGGATTGGCTGGAGCGGCAGCCTTTATCATCGCCATGAATACCGTGAGTTTTTTCATTGAGAAAGGGCCTAATTTTATGAATGGGGCCTCTGCGGGAGTTTTTGCGGTGGTAGTTGCCGCAGCCACGATTCGACCTAATTACGAGGTGCGTTTGCTTTTATTAGGGCAGGTGCAAATAAAATACATCTCCGCATTTTATGTGCTTTGGTCCTTCATTGAAACGACCGGGTCGAACGCTGGAGGGAATATTGCCCATTTAGGAGGGGCGATTTTGGGTTTTATTTTTGCCAAAAACTTTTTAGCCGCCTCCCGCCCTCAAGCTATATTTGAAATTAAAATTAAAGAATTTGCACAGGTAGTAAACCAGAAAATTCAACCTAGAAAAGAACCTGAAACTGTACCGGAGGAGGAGTTAAACTCTATTTTGGACAAAATATCACAGTCCGGATACGACAGTTTAACCGATTACGAACAAAAAAGATTATTCAAAGCAAGTCAAAAAAATGACTAAGGCTTAAAAACATTTTTACCTTTGTATTGTTACTCTTTCACCCTTACATCACAAGCGTCTATGCAATTTAAAGCCGGCCCATTACTTAGCAAAATCAATTCTCCGGAAGATTTGCGTAAGTTGCCGAAATCAGACTTAACTCAAGTTTGTGCTGAATTGCGTCAGTTTATTATCGACAACGTATCGGTGAATGGAGGCCATTTTGGCGCTTCTTTGGGTGTAACCGAGTTAACAGTAGCCTTGCATTATGTGTTCAATACCCCAGACGATCAATTGGTTTGGGATGTGGGGCACCAAGCTTACGGACACAAAATATTAACGGGTCGCCGGGACGTTTTTCATACGAATCGCCTAATAGGCGGGATTTCCGGTTTTCCTAAGCGTTCTGAAAGTACATTCGACACCTTTGGCGTAGGTCACTCCTCTACTTCTATCTCAGCAGCGCTGGGAATGGCGGTGGGTTCACGTTATAAAAAAGAAACACAAAGGCAGCACATCGCTGTGATTGGGGATGGATCGATGACAGCGGGTATGGCCTTCGAGGCAATGAACCACGCAGGCGATATCCCGAACAATATGCTGATTATCTTGAACGATAATTGCATGGCGATCGACCCGAATGTAGGGGCCTTAAAGGAATATTTAACAGACATTACCACGTCTCACACCTATAATAAGGTGAAAGATGATGTTTGGAATCTGTTAGGGAAGATGTCCAAGTTCGGAAAGACGGCACAAGAGATTGTTTCGAAGATCGAGAATGGGTTGAAAGCCACGCTTTTAAATCAAAGTAATTTATTTGAATCGCTTAATTTGCGGTATTTTGGCCCGATTGATGGTCACGATATCGATAATTTAACGACCGTCTTAAATGACTTAAAAGATATTCCTGGACCTAAGATTTTGCATTGCATTACGACCAAAGGAAAAGGGTACTCACTAGCTGAAAAAGATCAAACTCTTTGGCATGCGCCAGGTAAGTTTGATAAAACGACGGGTGAAATTCACAAGAAAACGTTCGATGATCCGCAGCCACCTAAATACCAGGAGGTTTTTGGCCATACCTTATTAGAATTAGCCGAAAAGAATCCTAAAATCATGGGAATCACGCCGGCGATGCCATCGGGATCTTCGATGAATATTATGATGCGGGCGATGCCTGATCGCGCTTTTGACGTGGGAATTGCGGAACAACATGCCGTTACTTTCTCCGCTGGACTAGCTACGCAAGGCTTAACCGTTTTCTGTAACATCTACAGTTCCTTTATGCAACGAGGTTATGATCAAGTCGTACATGATGTTTGTTTGCAAAAACTACCGGTCATCTTTTGTTTAGATCGCGCAGGATTAGCCGGAGCAGATGGACCGACACACCATGGTCTACTTGATTTAGCCTTCATGCGTTGTGTGCCTAATATGATTGTGGCTGCCCCTCGCAATGAGCAAGAGTTGCGTAATATCATGTACACCGCGTCTTTAGATACGTTCAAGTCCCATGAAAAAGCGATGACCATTCGTTATCCGCGTGGAGAGGGTGTTATGCCCGCTTGGAGAACTGACTTAGAGGAAATTGAAATAGGTAAAGGGATCCAATTACTGGAGGGGGAAGAAATCGCCATCTTGTCCATTGGACATATTGGTAATGAAGCAATCGCTGCTTGCGAAGCTGCACGTGCTCAGGGACTAAAACCTGCCTTGTTTGATATGCGATTCGTAAAACCTTTAGACGAAGTATTATTACATCGCATTTTTAAAGAATTTAAGAAAGTCATCACCGTAGAAGACGCCGCAATTCAAGGCGGATTCGGTTCAGCCATTGCTGAATTCATGGTCGACCATAGCTATACCTCACAACTAATTCGCCTGGGAGTTCCCGACGAAATCATCGAGCATGGGGAGCAAAAAGAACTTTATGCCCTATGCGGAATCGATGCAGCAGGCATTTTAGCAAAAATCCAAGTGAACAGTGTTGCTCGTCCTACGAAAAATAATCCGAAAGCACTTGTTTCTTAATTTGCTAATAGTACTTTTCAAAGAAATATTACCTACCTTTGCACCTTGAATTTCCCAATTAAAGGAATTTCGTTTCATTCAACGAATACATTTTTATGCTAAGCATTCGCAACATTGCCATTATTGCCCACGTTGACCACGGTAAAACGACCCTAGTTGACAAAATCATTCATGCCTCCAAGATTTTTAGAGAAAATCAAGAATTCGGAGATTTGATCCTTGACAATAACGACTTAGAGAGAGAAAGAGGGATTACAATTACGTCTAAAAACGTATCTGTTCGTTATAACGGGGTAAAAATTAATATTATTGATACACCTGGTCACGCCGACTTTGGCGGTGAGGTAGAACGCGTTCTACGTATGGCCGATGGTGTTATCTTATTAGTGGATGCTTTCGAAGGCCCTATGCCACAAACACGTTTCGTTTTATCTAAGGCTATTGCTTTAGGTTTAAAGCCTATCGTGATTGTAAATAAAGTAGATAAAGAAAACTGTCGTCCAGATGAGGTACACGAAAGTGTATTCGATTTGATGTTTAACCTAGATGCGTCTGAAGATCAATTAGACTTCCCTTGTATCTATGGTTCATCTAAGCAAGGATGGATGAGTACTGACTGGAAACAACCAACAGATAACATTATTCCTTTGTTAGATGCGATTATTGAGCACATTCCAGCTTCTAAAGTACAAGAGGGTACACCACAAATGCAGATTACGTCATTAGACTATTCTTCTTTCGTGGGTCGTATCGCGATCGGTCGTTTAGAGCGTGGAACGTTAACAGAAGGAATGCAAATTGCCTTATGTAAAGCGGATGGTTCAACGAAGAAAATGCGTATCAAAGAACTTCAAGTATTCGAAGGTCTTGGAAAAGTAAAAGTTGAAAAAGTTGAGTGTGGTGAGATTTGTGCCATTACAGGTATCGAGGATTTCGAAATTGGTGACACAGTCGCTGATGCGGAGAATCCAGAGGCTTTAGAGCGTATCGCTATCGATGAGCCTACGATGAACATGTTGTTTACGATTAACAACTCCCCTTTCTTTGGTAAGGAGGGTAAATTAGTGACATCTCGTCACTTACGTGATCGTTTGTTCAAAGAGACGGAGAAAAACTTAGCCTTAAAAGTGCTTACGACAGATAGCGAAGATAAGTTCTTAGTGTTTGGTCGTGGTATTCTTCACTTATCCGTATTAATCGAAACGATGCGTCGTGAAGGTTATGAATTACAAGTAGGACAGCCTCAGGTTATCTACAAAGAAGGAGAAAATGGCGAGCGCCTAGAGCCGATCGAATCATTAGTAGTAGACGTTCCTGCAGAAGTAGCTGGTAAAGTAATCGAATTAGCGACTCAAGGAAAAGGCGAGTTATTGATCATGGAACCTAAAGGTGACTTGCAACACTTAGAATTCAACATTCCATCCCGTGGTTTGATTGGATTACGTTCGAAAGTGTTAACAGCTACCTTCGGAGAGGCGATCATGGCCCACCGTTTTATTCAATACGAAGCATTTAAGGGAGCGATTCCAGGCCGTATCAACGGATCATTGATCTCGATGAACACAGGTCCTGCGATACCTTATGCCATTGATAAATTACAAGATAGAGGGGTGTTCTTCATCGATCCAGGTGAAGAAATCTACACTGGAATGGTTGTAGGTGAGCATAATCGCCAAAATGACATCGAAGTGAACCTTCAAGCATCAAAGCAATTAACGAATATGCGTGCGTCTGGTACAGACACAAACGCAAAAATTGCTCCTAAATTAAACTTCTCATTAGAAGAGTGTATGGAGTTTATCCAAAAGGATGAATACTTAGAAATCACTCCGAAATCATTACGTATGCGTAAAATTTGGTTAGATCCGAGTGAGCGTAAGCGCAACGAGAAGAAGCCAAGCTAATTTCCGAAAGGCTGCCCTCACCGGCAGCCTTTTTTTATAATTGGATAGCCGGTCGCTCATCCAGAAAATAATAATGCACTGGCAGATACGGCTTCAAAATCCCCATCCAATAAGCAGACGGTTTCTTCAAGAAATACCAAGTGGCACCCCGCCAACTTTTTAGCCAGAACGGGTTTTTGTATTTTATCTCTTTTCCCAAAATCAAATAGGATTGCCCCTTACATTCTGTAGGTAGTCGGACATAGGCAAAATGCTTGCCATGGTAATTCCATTGAATATTTCCTTCTAAAGGCCAGCGCCGCGTCAAGGTGTCCTTCACTCCTTCGTTCGACCACAATGGGCTTAGATGTGATTGAATCCAGGCAGGTTCAACAGATACAGGTAAGGAGACAATCGATTGGCGTCCTGACTTTTCAACCCATACAGCGTCGCCCTTTAAAGTGCTCAGGTACGCCGCTGGTTTTGATTCTGGTGTTTGCCAAAACAACAAACTAACGAGTGCATAACCTTTCCATCGCCGAGGCGCCCAAACTAAGAGGGCGATAGCCATAAAATACCCCAAAATTTCAAGGGGTGAAATGCGCAAAAAAGGAATCACCGAGGTAAAGCGCTCCACCCATTGAAACATCAATCCATGCAGTAATCGAAAACTAGTTGAAAGTAAATAAGCCAAAGGCTGAAAGGCCCATTCGGGCAAAAAAGAGCCAATCCCTAGCAGCAAAAAACCTAAAAAGAGCGCAATAGAAGAGAAAAGAATCAAAAAGGGATTGAGTAGAAAAAAAGAAACCGGGTGCGGCAATTGATGAAAGTAATAAACGATCAATGGCCAGGTAAGTACTTGAGCAGCTAAAGCGACACAGGTTAATTCCCAAATTTGGGTTAAAGGCCAGCGAAACCAACCGGCAAACTGAATTAGCTTAGCCCAGCGTTGCTGAAAGGCGATTAATCCCCAAACCGCTAAATAAGAGAGTTGAAAACCTGGGTCATACAGAGAGGCTGGATGAATAAACAGCAGCACAAAAGCACTAAAGGCGAGGGTGTTCAGACTCTCTTGTTTGTGAAGAAAGGTTTTGGCAAATAAAATCACCGAAAACATCCACGCGGACCTCAGCACTGGCAAAGAAAAACCACTAATCCCCGCATAGCACCAAAGCAAGGCCATCATCAACCCAAAAAACACATAGGGTCCCACCGGCCGGCGCTTCAATAAAAAACCAAAAATCAAGGAAAGACCCATATACAAAAGACCCACATGTAGTCCAGAAACCGACAAAATGTGAATCGCCCCTAGAGCCGAATAGGTGGACAGTGTTTCAAAATCAATCTTCGTCTTCACGCCTAACAACATCGCCTCCGCGACATCCCGATCACGGCCCGGCTCAAAAGCGCGCTCTAACAACCTAACAAAATAGCCTTGAGCCTTTTCAAAAAAGCTCTTCTCCTCTACACCTTTCCGCAAAAGCCGAATTCGATCTACCGAAACAAAGGCTGAACCCCCAATGCCCTTCAACGCATAATAGGTTCGCCAATCTTTCTCATGTGGGAAGAGCGGTGCAGGAAACGGCTTTAATCCTGCGCAAACTTCATAGACATCCCCTGACCTAGGCCTCGGTATTTGATTAGACATATACAGCCGATACATTCCCGGACTTGGGCTCCAAATCGCTGACGAATTCCGAGTACCTAAACAGCGAGCTAAAACGGACCAGCTTTTGGGTTTTTGCTCCACTTGACCTTCCACTTGAAAAACCCAGGCGTCGCTATGGGGCATGCTTACTAGGGGTTTTAGATAATCAGTCCAGGCCATCGAACTCGCGATCAGCAATACCGAAATACCTATACTTTTTACAATACGAGAGGGGAAGAAAAGTAAAGGGGATGCAAGAAGCAGCCAATAATGACTTCCTGAAAATAGGATTCCCAACATCCAAAACAGGAGGATTCGGACAAAAGGAAAACGAGAAAAATAGGAATTCATCGATTAGGCGGAAAGGCCTAAAGGTAGAAGTTTTTAGTAGAGATTAAGGCCTCCACTTCATCAGGAACTAGATATTTAAT
>CAMDSI010000113.1 GCA_945906915.1 Spirosoma fluviale
ATTTTAAAATCAAATTCATCTCGATGAATTCCGATGGATGTCCGCTGCGCGGACAAATCCAGCGGTTCCGCGGCGCGCAGCGCCGCGTCAAAACTCCCTGCTTCGAAAGTAGATTCGAGCTGAATATCGACGTCCTCGCGGTCGTCTGAAAGTTTGGAATAATGAAAGGTAAAACTAGGCAAAAAGACCTCCAGGAATTCCCTTCGCGACTTTGCTAGCGATTCTCCTAGTTCCACCAACGGTGCGTGATAACTATCTAAATGCAGGCGATCGACCTGCCCACGTTCTACAAATTGCTTTAATAATACGTTGCGTTGCTGAACGATTCGGTTATAGCGTAATAATTGGTCTAAGAAGTTACGGTCGAGCTGGGACATCATCCCGTCAAAGAAGCGGCGGCGTTCTTCACTACCCTCGCGCACTAAATCAGTGTCGTGTGGATCCATTAAAACGACCGGGAAATGGCCAATGTGGTCTGCTAAACGGGGATAGGGTTTGTCATCGCGGAGGAATTGCTTTTTGGCCCCCTTCTGAAACAAACAAGTAATCTGGGTTTCGCGATCCTGGGTATCGACAAAATCTCCCTGCACCCGGAAAAAATCCTGCGTATGTTTCACGCATAGCTGATCCGAAATTCCTCGCGCACTTTTCGTCATGGAAAGGAAATGGATCGCGTCTAAGAGATTCGTTTTACCAATTCCATTCTCCCCCACAATGCAGTTTATCTCCGAAATAAAGCTAAATCTAGCCTCCTCATAGGATTTAAACTGATTGACCTGAAGAGATTTGAGATGCATAGATGTAGGAATGCGATTAAAAGCGTGTAAAAATAAAGATTTTGTACTAATTTTGCAGGCATATAGCCTGGAATTAATGCCGGCTTTCCGCTTAATAATTATTCTATCAAGAAGATGGCAAAGAAAAACGCAGACGCACCCAAGTATTCTAAAGAGACGTATAAGTATTGGTACGAATCCATGCAATTACAACGCAAATTCGAAGAAAAATGCGGTCAATTGTACGGAATGCAGAAAATTAAAGGGTTCTGTCACTTATATATTGGACAAGAGGCTTGTTCTTCTGGTGCTAAATCTGCCCTAATTGAAGGCGATAAATACATCACGGCTTACCGTGACCATGGTATCCCTTTGGCCTTAGGAACCTCTCCTAACGCGATTATGGCGGAATTATACGGTAAAATCACCGGCGCTTCTAAAGGAAAAGGTGGCTCGATGCACATCTTCGATAAAGAAGTAGGTTTTGTAGGAGGACATGGTATCGTAGGGGCCCAAATCCCCTTAGGAGCTGGCCTTGCCTTCGCCGAGAAATACAAAAAAACAGGTAACGTTTCTATCACCTATTTTGGTGATGGTGCCGTTCGTCAAGGTGCTTTACACGAGGCATTTAACATGGCGATGATTTGGAAATTACCTGCGATTTTCGTCGTAGAAAACAACGGTTATGCGATGGGAACTTCCGTAGCGCGTACATCCAACGTAACTGAATTATATAAAATAGGTGAAGCATACGATATGCCTTCTGAGCCAGTAGACGCAATGAATGTAGAAGCAGTCCACGAGGCAGTTTCTCGTGCAGCAGCTCGCGCTCGTGCAGGTGAAGGTCCTACTTTCTTAGAATTCAGGACCTACCGATACAGAGGTCACTCGATGTCAGATCCCCAAAAATACCGTTCTAAAGAAGAGGTAGAGGCTTACAAAGACCGCGACCCAATCGAACAGGTGAAGTACACGATCTTAGAACACAACATCTTAACGCAAGCAGAATTAGACGAGATCGATGCAAAAATCAAGGTTCAAGTTCAAGAATCTGTTGATTTCGCAGAGGTATCTCCATTCCCAGATAAATCAGAGGCTTACAAAGATGTGTATGTTGAGGAAAATTATCCTTTTATAGAGGAATAGTCGTCACTGCGTGACTTAGCCGCGTTGCGGTAGTAGTCACTGCGTGACTTAGCCGCGTTGCGGTAGTCGTCACTGCGTGACTTAGTCACGACTTCGTCGTTTAGTCGCTGCTCCGCAGCTTAGTCGACTTCGTCTTAGTCATCGCTTCGCGATTTAGTCGAGAAGTATTATGAGTCAATTCAGTCGATATCCACTTTTGTCAAGAATTCGAATAAATCCCTTAATCATTCTAGAAATTTCTATTAAGTCTTCTCTCAATTTAATGGAGTCTTCATATGTCATATAATTCAACTGATATGCGATATAAATCATAGACTTCACCTCGCTACAGGATCCCAAAGAGATAAACAGAAACCGTCTGAAATCAGCATCTGAACCTCTTTCAAAACCCTCGGCTATATTATTAGAAATAGAGACTGATGCCCGCTGAACTTGGTTCTTAAATCCAAAATCTACATTTTCCTTGAGTATTTTATAAATTTTTATGGCTACGATTTGAGACTTCTTCCAGGCCTCAATTTCTTCAAAGTGGTTAATTTTCATAATTCTTCAAGATTAGCTGTTTTTTATTTAACATTGTAACAGCAACTTGATAATCGACGACTAAGACGAAGTCGACTAAATCGCGAAGCGATGACTAAACGACACAGTCGTGACTAAATCGCGAAGCGATGACTAAGACGAAGTCGACTAAGCCACGAAGTGGCGACTAAATATGACTTTAAACTGCGACTTGGGCGAAGGCATTGGAAATGATGCCGCACTCATGCCCTACATCGATGAAGCAAATATTGCCTGCGGATTTCACGCGGGGGATGCGTTTACCATGCGCGAAACGGTGGCATTGTGTATTCGCCACAGAGTTAAAATGGGGGCGCATCCGTCCTATTTAGATCGAGAGAATTTTGGGCGAAAAGAAATCGAACTGAGCCCAGAGGAGATCTATTTGCTGGTGAAAAAGCAGATAGAGACGCTGAATCAAATCATAAAAACCGCAGGAGGAATGCTAAATCACGTGAAACCTCACGGTGCCTTGTATAATACTTCGGCTAAAAATCCGGACGTTGCAAAAGCCATTGCGAAAGCGGTGAAGGATATCGACCCCAGTTTGATTTTATTCGGACTGAAAGGCAGTCTGTCTATCGAGGTCGCGCAGACAATGGGTCTAAAAACAGCAGAAGAAGCTTTCGCAGATCGTCGCTATGAAAGCGATGGTTCCTTAACTCCGCGCAGTCAGCCGGGAGCCTGTTTTACAGAAATACAAGATGTGTTAGATCAGGTGGAAAAAATAAAGGCCGACACCTGGTGTATCCATGGTGACGGCCCTTATGCTTTGGAATTTGCTAAAGCGCTGAAAGCCAAGCGCTAAATAGTCTTAAAACTCCACAATAAATCCAATCGTAGGCGTTACTTGCGCCTTGTCATTTAAGAATTGGGTCGGAATGGCATTGCTGCCGTCTTTCGCGATAGGCAAGCCATTTGTCGTCGCAAAGGCTGAATTGTCCTCCAAGCGCTTGAACGTGTAAGTAGGAATTCCGGGATTCACTGCGATGTACCAGTTCGTCACATCTATAAAGAGGTCGATGGTCGTTTTCTTCAAGTTGTATTTCTTATCGATCCGAACATCACTTGAATTGAAGTTAGGAAGGCGTTGGGTATTCAAACGGGAATAATCGAACGTGCCTTGGCCTAAAGTCAAATAACTTGACTTAGATGTTGCTTCGTCATACGGCGAATAGGGTGCTCCCCCTTGGTAGCGGAATCGAAGACCTAGCTCCCAGTTGCGTGGGAATTTATAGCCCCAAGTCACACTTAACAAGTGTTGGTTATCCCAATTAGAGGCGATGAGTTTATCATCAAATCCGCTGTACATGCTTCGGTAAAAGGTATAGGAAAGAATTCCGAAGAATTTGTCGGTTAATTTCTTTTGGGCAAAAAATTCGAAACCGTAAGCGCGACCTTTTCCGGTTGTGGTTACATCTTCGTTACCAAGAATATTAAAATCACCACCTAAATTCGCCAAAGATATCCCCTTAGCATTTGAAATAGGCACATTAGCGTATTCCTTCACGAAGGCTTCCGCCGTGAAACGCAAAGATTCGTCGTGTAAGTATTCCAGGCCTGCGACATAATGATCACTTTGTTGGTATTTCGCATCTTGGTTTACCAGCTGAGGTGTCATAATGGCGAAACTCGAAAACGTCGGATACGGAAATGCCGACGAAGTGTACCCTAATATTGTATACGGCGCAAATTTGAAATAACGACCCACCGAAGCATTTGCTGTCCATTTATCAGATAATACATAGCTAGCCGAAACGCGAGGCGAGATGGTTTCCATTGGATCCGAACCCGTCGTTGTGAAGCTGTTCATGTCCGTCCGAAGGCCGGCGCTTAGACCTAATTTGGAGTCAAAAAAGGTCTTCGAAACCTGGGCAAAAGCCCCGTATTTCCATAGGGAATTCAATGCGCTCGTATACGAAATTTTCGTAATCGGATTGGACAGACGAACAGCAGGGCTTGCGAACGTATTACTCAAAACTTGGTAGGTGCTGTTCGCATATTCCACGAATTGAGTGGATAGACCATAATTAATCTTCCAGCCATTCGTGTTCTTATTCACGTCGATACGCAACTTATTTTCCGTTTCGCGGGACGAATAATCAAAGTTCAATTGCGACGGATCCTTCTTTAAATTGTCCTCATAACGCAAGAAATTATTGTCAAACACATTTCGGGAAAGCGCCACATTCACATAGCCATTATCCAACAATTTTTTTAATGACATTCCCAGCGTATAATTCCATTGATTAACTAGCGGATTCGAATTATAGACGTATAATTTCTCGGGTGTTACTTTTTTAAGTGTCCCAAAAGAGAAGTCATCAATCGCGCCTAATCCCATCAGCGAAAGTGTGGTAGTGGAGTTAATCTGCTTGGTGATTTTAAACTGACCATCCCAGAAATTGGGGCGAATCGGGATATCTAAAGCTTGAAAAAGGAATTGCAAATACGAGCGGCGAACCGAGGCTAAAAACGTGGTCTTTCCTGATTTTGAAAGTGGGCCTTCTGTGGTTAAAGCAAACTCTGTCGCACTTAGACGGGCATTACCTTGAAATTTATTCGGGTTTCCGGTGCGTTGTTTGAACTGGAAAACAGAACTTAAGGCATTATCGTACCGGGCGTCGAAAGCAGAGGAACTCAGTTTCACATCTTCAATGAAAGACACATTTAGCATTCCTTGCGGGCCTCCGCTGCTGCCTTGTGTTTGAAAGTGATTTAAGACAGGGATTTCGATTCCGTCTAGGTAATAGACATTTTCGTTCGGGCCTCCACCACGGATGATGATGTCGTTTCTGAAGCCTCCGCCTTGTGGGCCTCCGCCTACGCCGGGTAAGGTTTGGATTACTTTGCTGACGTCAAAATTTCCACCCGGGTTACTTTTGATTTCTTCTGAGGTCAAACGCTGAACACTTAAGGGCGACTCTAAGGTGGCGGCTTTTGCGGTGCGGCGGTTTTGGGTCACTACTACTTCGGTTAATTGTTGATTTGAAGGCAATAATTCTATGTTCAAGTAATTTTCGTTACCCGCATTGATGATGACATTGAAGGCCGTGTATTTCTCGTAACCAACTGCGGAGAATGAAATGTTGTAGGTTTTTAGGGCCAAACCCGTTAATCGAAATGTCCCTTTTTCGTCAGCCGTGGTGCCCTTTGTGGCGCCATCTAGCGTAACGGAAACTCCAGATATGGGTTTTTGCGTAAGTTGATCAATGATTTTTCCAGAGATGCGGCCTGAATTTTGGCCCAAAACCGAAAAAGAAAAAAGCAGTAGAAGCAGGGTATTTTTCATGTTTGTTAAACAAATAAGTGGCAAAAATGTTTCATTTTAAGGTTGTATCAACACTTTCTTAGCTACCGATCCAGACGCAGATTCGTAGCGCAAAATATAATTCCCTGCCCCCATAAGTGGCGCTGGGATGCGTAAAGTTTCTCCGGCATTTACGGAAATAGGCGAACCTAATTCACGTCCAGAAAGATCAAACCAATGCAAAGTGCCAGCCGATTTAACTCTTATATTTACTACTGAAGAGGCTGGATTAGGCCAAACATATAATTCATCCGATGGAATCAGTGTCTCGCTAGCATTCTGCACTAATTGAACCCCGCCGGAGGCTAATCCGATGACGATATCGACTTTACCGTCGCGATTGAAATCGGCGATGGAGATTTGGGCGTTTTGGCCAAAATTAAAAGGCAAACGTTGTACTTCTAAACCTAATCCAGATACATATAGGTATCCTGACGCGTCCAAACTAATTTGTTCAAAATTACCATCTCCCGTGATATCCGCATAGGCAATGCCGCGGAATAAAGTTTCCTGACGCTGATAAGGTTTGGCCAAATCCGACCAATCATACACCCGTTTGCCTCCTAAATAATCCAAGACAACAAGTTCGAGCGAGCCATCCTGATTCACGTCATATAGCCGCGGCGTTTCTCGCAGACTCACAACAGGTAAAGGCTTTTCCTCATTCAGCACGCCGGCCTTATATTCACGGAAATACACGGCAGAACCTTTTAAATAATACAAAATCAATCGACCATTCACGACTTGAAGCTGAATATTCAGCGCTCCAATTAAAGGCAAAAAATCACGCGATTTCAGGCTAAGAGTCCCACTAACATTTTCATATAAGGTCACACTGCTACTTCCAATCAATAAATCCAGATCTCCATCCCCCTCCACATCAAAGAAAACCGGCGAGGCATTATCGCCCACATCGATCATCTCTTCTTGCAAAAAGGCTTTCGTTTTTAATATCAATTGTCCGTTTTCCGACCGGTAATAAGATGCCGTTTCTAAGGATGGATTTAGATCCGGCAAATGAGACGACGCGATCAAATCCAATGCTCCATCACCATCCAAATCGATGGGCGATCCGCTGGCAAGAGACGAAACAGCATGTGGTGCTCCAGCAGGAAAATTATAGTCGGCAGTACGGAATTTCGGTTTCGAACGAGTCCCTTCGTTACGCAGGTAGATAAAGCGCGAGCAATTCACATGTCCTA
>CAMDSI010000114.1 GCA_945906915.1 Spirosoma fluviale
TGGGGTAAGTTCTCTTTAATCCATTTCGTCGCGCGAATAAAATCAACCGCATAATTATTGTGCTCCTCAATTCCCGTCGCGACAGTTAAAATATTCGGATCAAAAATGATATCCTGAGCAGGCAAACCTACTTTATCGACTAAAATATCATAGGCTCTTTTGCAAATCTCAATACGACGCTCATAAGAATCGGCTTGCCCCGTTTCATCGAAGGCCATGACCACCACGGAAGCTCCGTACATTTTCACCAAATTCGCAGACTCAATAAATTTCTCCTCCCCTTCTTTAAGCGAAATCGAGTTAACCACCGATTTACCTTGCACGCATTTCAAACCAGCTTCGATAACCTCCCATTTCGAGGAGTCAATCATAATAGGTAAACGCGCGATATCAGGCTCAGACATTAATAAATTCAAGAATTGCGGCATCATCTTGACGCCATCAATCATTCCCTCATCCATGTTGATGTCCAAAATCTGCGCTCCTCCATCTACTTGCTCACGAGCCACCGAAATAGCTTCTTCAAACTTTTCTTCCCGAATTAAACGGGCAAACTTCTTCGAACCCGTCACATTGCAACGCTCACCAATATTGACGAATCTGGTCAATGCGGTAATCTCCAAGGGCTCTAAACCAGATAATTGCTGATTATCGTTAGCCTCAGGAATTACATGAGGCTTATGTTTCGCGGCCACTTCTGCAATGGCCTTAATATGCGCTGGAGTCGTTCCGCAACATCCTCCAATAATATTCAGGAAGCCGTTCGCTAAGAAATCATCGATAATTAACGCCATTTCTGCAGGCGATTGATCGTATTCTCCCATTTCATTCGGCAAACCCGCATTCGGGTGAGCAGAAACTAAGAAAGGGGATTTATCATTCAAGGTCTTCACGTAAGGACGCATTAAATCTGCACCAAGTGCGCAGTTTAAGCCGACCGAAAGTAAAGGCATGTGAGAAACAGAAGTCAAGAAGGCTTCGGTGGTTTGGCCGGATAAGGTACGTCCAGACGCATCCGTAATCGTACCTGAAACCATCACAGGTAAATAAGGCTTCGAAGGATCCTGCTTAAAGTATTGATCGATGGCGAACAAAGCTGCCTTCGCATTCAAGGTATCAAAAATCGTTTCAACCAAGAGTAAATCAGCCCCACCATCTACTAAACCACGAATTTGTTCGGTATAAGCCTCGACTAATTCATCAAAAGTCACCGCTCTGAAACCGGGATCATTTACGTCTGGAGATAAGGAAAGCGTCCGATTTGTCGGTCCAATGGAACCAGCCACATAACGGGGCTTTGATGGATTCTCTGCTGTAAACTCATCCGCCACTTCGCGCGCAATTTTCGCAGACTCGAAGTTTAATTCATACACTAAATCCTCCATGTGGTAATCTGCCATGGCAATGGAAGTCCCAGAGAAGGTATTCGTTTCGGCAATATCAGCCCCAGCCGCAAAGTATTTTGCGTGAATTTCTTTGATTACATCCGGACGAGTAATCGATAATAGATCATTATTTCCCTTTACTTCATGTGGAAAATTCTTGAATCGTTCACCCCGATAATCGGCATCCGTTAGATTATATTGTTGGATTAAAGAACCCATTGCGCCGTCAAGAATTAAAATCTTTTCGCGTAATACGTCTTTTATATTCAGTTTTTGCATGTTTTAGAATGATTTTTGGACTAAGATTTATGCCAAAAATCTAACAAATATACTGCTTATCAGGCTAAATGAGGCCCATTTTCAGAATTTTTTCTACATCTTCCGGAGAATCAATTCCTATCGTTTCAAATTGCGTTTCAATGGCCTTAATTCGAATACCATTTTGAACCCAACGTAACTGCTCTAAAGATTCCGCCAGCTCTAAAGAAGTAGGCCTTAAAGCACTTAAACCGGGCAAAATATCTGCCCGATAAGCATATAATCCGATGTGTTTGTAAAAAGTATGCTTTGCTAACCAATCTTTAGGATCCACACCTCGTAGAAAAGGAATCGTTTGACGCGAAAAATACAAAGCATGCCCTTCTTCATCGCAAACAACTTTGGGTGTATTTACATTATATAGCGTTTCAGTGTCTGTGATTTTCTTGATTAGGGTTAAAATAGGTGCTCCGGAAGCAAATCCTGCAGCGACCTCTCTCAGTTGTTCAGGCTCTATAAAGGGTTCATCCCCCTGAATATTAATGACATAATCCACCGATTCGCCTAATCGACTCAATACTTCTGCACAACGATCCGTACCGGTCATGTGGCTAGCAGATGTCAACATCACTTCCGCACCAAAACCCTGTGCCGCATCAAAAATGCGTTGATCATCAGTAGCAATAACAATTCGATCAAAACCTTCCACCGCCTTGACACGCTCATAGGTACGCTGAATCATCGACTTTCCGCCCAAATCTACCAGCGGTTTTCCAGGGAAACGAGAAGACGCGAAACGAGCCGGAATAATCGCGACTACCTTTTTGCCGTGCAACATAAAAATTACGTTTATTCGATAGAATTTTGCCAAATTTGCACATAATTTCCAAACTTTCGAGCCTTTGTCCACATTTTTCGAACATTCATTTACTGAACCTATCTGGAGTATCCGCTATTGGGGAACACCGAATAAGCCCCTTTTATGGATTGAAACAAGAGGAAATGGTGAGGCATTTTGGCATTCGTATGATGTCAGCACAAAAAAAATGGAGCTTTTAGGAAAAGCTCCTACAGACTATGCTCAACTAAACTTTCAATCGGGGGACGAAAATCAGGCGATTTTCATCAAATTACAGAAGAGTAAAAATCCGGGTTTGGAAGCGATTCAAACCTATTCTTTACGCCCGATTCAGCTTCTGAAAGAAGAAAAACCGCGCGCATTAAACTCTGAAAGCCCTTTCAACTTCAAAACACCCCAACATTACGAAGAAAGCCAAGACTATTTCAAAGACTTTCAAACATTTTTCAAACAGCAATTCAACGAAAACATTGCGAAAGGATTGGATTATTTTGAAGGTGAGGATAAGCTAATATTTTCTTATTATCTTTACGATAATGGCTGGAAAAACTACCTTCGGGTATGCAATTTAGCCTTCGAGACCTTAGTCCTAGAACTAATCGCAGAAGGGGATGCCATCGGTTACCACACCTTTACGTTGCTCAATGATCAATTGATCTTTGTAAAGGACAAAATCAAACTAGTTATTTATGAAAAATTATAAATTAACTCTCATTTTAGCGTTTATATTGGGCTTAAGCACCAGCTTACAGGCCATTACGCTCGATTCTTTAGGCTTAAAAAAAGAAAACAATAAGACTTTTTTGTTATTCAAAGTAGGGCCTAAACAATCGCTATTCTCGATTTTAAAACGCTATAATTTATCCCTAACTGAATTCAAATCAGCTAATACTGAAGTTGAAATCCCAGTGAAAACAGGGGAAATCGTATATATCCCATTGCATTACTTAGAGGAAAGTAATCCTGCCCCTAAAATGGTGGAAGAAAAAGTAGCTGATTCCCCTAAAACGGATGCCCCTAAAGAAGCCGAAATCCACATTGTAGCCAGTAAACAAGGACTTCTTTCCGTAGCTAACATGCACAAAGTGACTATGGCAGAATTGCGTAAATGGAATAATTTAACGTCTGATCGTTTGCAAGAAGGTCAAAGATTGATCGTTTCAGACCCATCAGCTTCTAAGTCAACCATTTCTGTAGATAAGACTAACCTATTGCCAGCGAAAGCATCTACTACAGCACCTGCAGCCGAAACAGCTGCACCAGCAACTCCAGCAGCTCCAGCAAAAGAAAAAGGACCAGAAGACATTAAAAAGAAGATTGAGACGGGTATCGCCGAATTAATAGACGTACCGGATAATTCAGGTAAATTCTTAGCCTTACACCGAACTGCTCCTATTGGAACCTTGGTTTTAGTGAAAAACCTTACGAATAACCAAAGCATTTGGGTGAAGGTAATCGGTCGTTTACCCAATGGTGACGCTAAGGTGATTATCAAGCTTTCTCCTAAGGCTTTTGAGAAGTTAAATGCAGTGGATAAGCGCGTGAGGGCTGAAATCTCTTATTTATTACAGTAGATTTATGACGAAGAGAAAAAGGCCAATTACCGCTGGACACGTAGTTTTTGAAATATTTTTTATCCTTTCCTACCCTTTTATCGCCGTATTTTCCACGGCGGTGACTATTTTAGTTTGGGTCTTTTCCATTCCGTCACGAGTTATCGCTTTTTTTAGTCGAAAATGATCCACGAAAAAATAGCGGCCATCTTAGATGAGAAATTCGCTTTTTTCAATCATCCGCGTTTTATTGAACACGATCCTATCCAAATCCCTCACTCCTTTTCTCGACTACAGGATATTGAAATTATGGGTTTTTGGGTCGCTATTTTAGCCTGGGGTCAACGAAAGACAATTCTTCAAAACGCACACCAGCTCATCGATTTGATGGATGGATCTCCTTATGAATTCATTCTAAATCATCAATCATCGGATTTAAAGCGATTTGAATCTTTCAAACACCGAACCTTTCAGTATTCAGACACGCTCTATTTTATCGACTTTTTCCAAAGACATTATAAAAGCAATAATTCCCTTGAATCGGCGTTTACGCAAGGCTTTAAAGAGAGTGATTTAACGATTGAAAACGGACTAAATGGCTTCCATTCCTATTTTTTCGATTCGGAATGGGCCCCAGAAAGAACGAAAAAACACATTGCATCCCCTAAGAAGAACTCTGCTTGCAAACGCATCAATATGTTTTTGCGTTGGATGGTGAGAAAAGATGAGGCAGGAGTTGATTTTGGGCTTTGGTCCAGCATTAAAGCATCTCAATTAGTTTGTCCACTCGATGTACATGCCATGCGCACGGCTAGCCAATTAGGTTTGATGAAAGAAGAGAAGGCAAACTGGAAAACGGCTTTGGCACTAACTGAAACACTACGTTCATTAGATCCTAATGACCCCGTTAAATATGATTTTGCCCTTTATGGAATGGGCATCGAAGATAAAACGCTATGGAAATAAGAAACAAAAATACGGGGGACTACCTTGTTATCGATCCTCAAATAGGAGCCAGTTTAATCGAATTACATATTTCAGGTCTGTCACTCATTGACCTGCCGGGAAGCGAAAAATATCCTTTAAAAAGCAATACCTATCATCCCAGCGCCTTATTGACGCCTTGGGTTAATCGAGTGCGTAATGGTAATTATTCCTTTAAAGGCAAAAATTACCAATTACCCATTAACGAACCGGAACTCGGAAATGCCATCCATGGTTTACTGGCTAGGGCAGCTTTCGATGTGGTCACAGCCTCCGAAAACTCCATCACCCTGAAACACGATTATTCGGGCGAAGAACCCAATTACCCCTTCCCTTTTACCTTTCGTTATACCTATACATTACAAGACTCAGGGACTTTAGATATCACCTTCGAAGCCGAAAATACGGGTACGGGGCCTCTCCCATTTGCTTGTGGTTGGCACCCCTATTTTTCTTTTCCTGACACGTCTGCAGAAGATTTGGAGATCAAGTTCAATCCGATTAGTCGTTTTTTATCAGACTCCCAAATGATCCCTTTACAAGAGGAAAATCTACTCGGGAAACAACATTTTAAATTTAGTACAGAGAAAATCGATCATGTTTTTCGATTAGAACCTCAGGAGAAGCACATCACCGAATTTATGGATACAAAGCATCTTAGATCCTTATTTTTAGAGCAATCGTCCATTCAATTCCCTTTCTTGGTAGTATTTCAGCCAGAAGGCTATACATCGGTTGCAATTGAGCC
This sequence comes from Spirosoma fluviale, assembly GCA_945906915.1. Classification (GTDB taxonomy): domain Bacteria; phylum Bacteroidota; class Bacteroidia; order Cytophagales; family Spirosomataceae; genus Aquirufa; species Aquirufa fluvialis_D. The sequence continues at coordinate 5,788 of CAMDSI010000114.1, forward strand.
CATGACAGCAAATACGGATGCCTTTAATACAGGAGATGGATTAATAGAATTAGCTCCCAAAGAGGTCTTTTCGGGTCAGATCCGTTTATCGATAGGAAAATAAACCATTCAAACAGCTTTTTTGTACCTTTGTCAGATGAAGTTAATTTCACTTATTATTTTGCTAAGCTTATCTGCTTTGAGTCCCACATTCGGGGAATCGAAAGCAGATTCGACAGCTAATAAATGGAAGCAAGTGATGACCTCAGGAATTAACTTAAATCAATCTAGTTTCAGTGATAACTGGAAAGGTGGGGGTACGAATACCTTAGCTATTGGATGGTATTTAAATCACACTGCCAACGTTTCAAATGAATCCTGGCGATTAAATTCAGACCTAAATTTACAAGTAGGTTTTCTCCAAAACCGTACCCAAAGTCTCCGTAAAAACATCGACCGAATTGCTTACGAATTTAAAGCGGGTTATCGAATCAGCCCTAAATGGGACTTTTATGGTTCGACTAACTTTCAGACTCAATTCTTTAATGGATATGAATATGGAAAGAAAAACAAAGCTGGCGTTGCAGTTGACTCCTTAATTTCGAGTCTCTTTGCCCCTGCCTATTTAACCTCCTCCATGGGTCTAGAATACCATCCAGATAAATCCTTTTATACCCGAATAGGTATTGGTAGTTTACGCCAAACCTTTGTCTTCGATCAAGCCATCTCCAGAGCTGGATTATATGGTCTAGAAAAGCCAGGGGACAACATTAGAAATCAATTCGTCTTTCAATACCTGGTCAACATAGACAAAGATGTGTGGGAAAATATTAACGTAAAAGCTCGATATTCAGCCTTAATTGATTACTTCAGACTAAATCTCTCTAACAGTATCGTACACCGATTGGATGCGAATATAACCATGAAAGTAAACAAGTATGTCAGCACAAATCTGCAGATCGTATTATTCCGAGATTATGACCAGGATCCTAGTTGGCAATTTTCTCAAGTCCTTTCGATGGGACTCGTTTACCGAATCGAAAAATAGTTATTTCTTTCTATTCAGATGACGATCATACAGCATTTGAATGATTCCATCTTTCAATCCTAAATCAGGCACTAAAATCGTTTTACATCCACCTAATTCCATCGCAGTTAAATAGATGGAAGCTGCCGGAACAATCACGTCAGC
>CAMDSI010000115.1 GCA_945906915.1 Spirosoma fluviale
AAATAGGATTCCCAACATCCAAAACAGGAGGATTCGGACAAAAGGAAAACGAGAAAAATAGGAATTCATCGATTAGGCGGAAAGGCCTAAAGGTAGAAGTTTTTAGTAGAGATTAAGGCCTCCACTTCATCAGGAACTAGATATTTAATCGATTGCCCTTGTTGAATACAGGCCCGAATATAGGTAGCAGAAATATGTAAAACAGGCGCCTCGATCCGCTGAACGTTCTTATGTTCCCACAAATCTGAGCTTTTCTCTTCTCCTCGGGGATATATATAGAGGCCATAATAATCAAGTATTTGGTGGTAGTTTTTCCAGCTTTTGAACTGTTCTAAATTATCGCCCCCTAAAATGAGTTTGAATTCGGTCTCCGGATGACGCTCGGCTAAATGAACCAGCGTATCTATCGTGTAGGAAGGACGCGGTAAATGAAACTCAATATCTGACGATTTGAAGGCAAAATTATCTGCAATAGCCCGGTCCACTAGATCTAAACGATCAAATTCGTGCAAGAGACTCTTGGATTTTTTATGTGGATTTTGGGGAGAAACGACGAACCAAATTTGGTCTACCTCCGTCTGATTCAACACGGCCTGCGCAATGATCAAATGACCCTGGTGAATGGGGTTAAAAGAACCAAAAAACAGGCCTACTTTCATGCTTTCTTCAATTGATCGTATAAGGCTTGCGCATCAGCCAAGGCCTCCTCCAGCTTATCATTCACTAAAATCACATCAAATTGTTCCTGGAAAGACCACTCAAATTTCATCTTAAATATACGCTTCGACAAAGCCTCTTCGTCTTCTGTGCCACGTGAACGCAAACGATCTTCCAGCATTTCGAGGGTAGGAACCTTCACAAAAACCGCTAAAGCGCGATCCCCGTAATATTTTTTCAAGGCCAAGCCTCCACGAACATCCACGTCAAAAATAACGTGCTTTCCTGTCGCCCAAATGCGCTCAATCTCTGATTTCAGCGTTCCATAATAGGCACCAGAATAGACCTCTTCCCATTCCACAAATTCATCATTTGCAATTTTCTGGCGAAAGTCATCGGGCGTTAAAAAATAATAATCCTTTCCGTGCTCCTCATGGCGACCCCGTTTATCCCGCGTACACGCCGAGATAGAAAAGCCTAAATCAGCATTGCGCGCTAATAATTCTTTAACTATGGTAGTTTTGCCTGAGCCCGAAGGGGCGGAAAATATGATGAGTTTGCCTTCCAAAAATTCTGATGATTATATGAACCAACAAAATAAGGGAATTAAGAGCAATATAAGCAGTAGAATCGATGATATTTTTAAACGAAGGCTATCTATCAAACTGGATGGGCATTTCGAGTGGCAGGAGGATTTTAATGCTTTACGCAAAGCTAATTCCAGCTCATGTCCTTCTTTACAAGGCAAACACTGATCCTTGTTAGCTAAAAATGTTGACTCTTCCTCCGCAGTCGCTTCCTTATCCAAGATTCGTTGGATCAGCTTCAGGCAATCAGATTGGTGGGAACAATTCGTCTTCATAGTTTTTAAAACATAGCTTCAACTAAAATAGTTCCTGACTAGGCTGACAACATGTCAGTTTTATAACCTTTCTTTTCCGCATAGGAGGCTAAGGTTTCTTTTAAAAAGGCACGAGCTCGGTGAAGACGGGAACGCACGGTACCGATGGGGATATTCAGGATTTTAGCCATTTCCTCGTAGCTAAACTCCTCTAAATCACACAGGATGATGATCATCCTAAAATCAACAGGTAAAGCCTGAATGGCAGTCGTAATTTCATCCCCTAGCATTTCATTCACCGTTTCAGCCTTCAAATCCGCTTGAAAAGCAGGTTCAGGATCGTCGTCCCCGGCAAAAGATTGCTCCACCCATTCGAATTCTACTTTGGATGGACCTCGGGATTTTTTTCGGTAATCGTTGATGAAGTTATTCTTGAGAATGCGGAATAACCAGGCTTTGGCATAAGTCCCAGGCTCAAAAGACCCGATAAAACGAAATGCGCGCATGCACGTATCTTGCACTAAATCATGCGCATCATCCTCGTCATTCGTCAGTCGAAGGGCAAAATTATACATCGCATCTAGGTGAGGCACAAACTCTTTTTCGAAGAGTGATCTTGATTGCGATTCTGTCAGCGCGATGGCTGAACTTGTTTCTGTACTCATGGCGGTTTATCTATAAGATATCCCTATGCTTACAATTTAAACGCCAAGAATGAAAGATGACAAAAAGACTTATTTACCTTTGTTAAATAACTCTAACAAAGTAAATACGATAAGTCCCAAAAGGGTGCTTAAAAATGCCTTCAGCAGGCTGAGTCCGAATAAATTGGCATTACTTGCCTCTAAAAGAAACAAGACGAGATGATGCGTGAACAACATCATACCTAAATAGGGGAAAAACCACATCCATTTCATCTCATCCAGACTAATAGACGACCGCTCATCATACCCATTCGCAGGTGTCAAAAATTTAAAGATAGCTGGTCGCAACCAAGCCACTAAAACCGTTGCAAAGGCATGCATGCCATGCGTATTATAAAAGATATCTAATAACCAGCCTAAGGCGAACCCACCTAAAATTAGATAAACGGGCGGCGTATCAATCGGCGCTTTCACGATAGCCCATAAATAAATGAAGCAAAATCCATAATAAAATAAGGCCAAATCCCGCAAGAATAATAATTGCACGACGATCGATACAACAACCGCAATCAACCACTTGTATTGAAAATTTGCGCTCATGTTAGTCGATTTTAGGTTTAGCTTGTTCTAATTTCTCCTGCTGTCCCGAAAATTTATTCTCAATCACATACACATACCGCAGTGTGGAGAAATGAGTCAATAACATTACTTTAATGTCATGGAAAGTGCCGTCATCCTGCAAACCGACTTTAGCCACAATCCCAATCGGAATATTAGGAGGATACACCGCATTATAGTCGGAGGTGACGATAGTATCGCCTTTAACTACTTTCTTGTATTTGGATACATCCATCAGCTCTGCTACTTCCGTCTGGTAGCCTGGCCATTTAAGGTAGCCTAGTTCGCCGGATGATTTGATTTTCGCAGAAACCGTATTACTTGTGTGTAAAACAGATACGATTAAAGCCAAATCCGGGGTACATGAAATCACCTTCCCCACAATTCCAGTCGAAGAAATTACGGCCATTCCGGGCTTAATGCCGTCTTTGTAGCCTTTTTCGATGGTTAAATAATTTTGGGAATTTCGGGTACTCTGATCGATCACCTTACAAGCAATGGGTTTGTAGCGATCTAAGGCAGCTGTGCTAAAAAAGACCGGAAGATCCGCCTTCTGTTGCACTTGTGCCTGCAATTGAAAAATTTGTTGATGTAATTTTTGATTCTCTAAGGCTAATTCCCCATTGATTTCCCGCAATTGATGGTAAGATGCCACTTCTTGTCGGGTAGATAAAATAGACGCTGCCCAGGCATTCGTCGTATTAAAATAAAGGGTATGCTGGTAATTATTGTAAGTAAACACAGACCAAAGACTGATCCCCTGCAGCAGAACAAACAAGAGCAGGTTTCGCTGACGCAATAAAAACTCAAACAGTTGATTCATCCCCTACTAGGTAATCAATACCGCACGGTATTTCTCTAAGTTTTTCAAGATCTCCCCCGTTCCGCGAATTACCGCCTTCAAAGGATCATCCGCCACGTGTACTTTCAATTGCGTCTTCTTCTCAATACGCTTATCTAATCCGTGCAACATCGCACCACCACCCGCTAGATGAATACCGTTGTGGAAAATATCGCCAGATAATTCAGCTGGAGCTCTTTGTAAGGTCTCCATAATCGCCACCTCAATTTTAGTAATCGAGCTATCTAAAGCATAGGCAATTTCCGAATAATTGATTAGGATTTCCTTAGGGATACCTGTCATTTGATCACGGCCGCGAATTTCAAAATCCGCTGGAGGATTCTCTAATTCTGGCAAAGCAGATCCTACTTGAATCTTGATCTGCTCAGCAGAACGCTCACCGATAACTAATTTATGTTCTCTTAATAAATAATCCTTAATGTCACGCGTGAACTCATCCCCCGCTACACGAATCGAATTTTCTACTACGATACCACTCAAAGAAATAATCGCCACTTCCGTGGTTCCTCCTCCAATATCTACTACAAGTGATCCATTCGGTTGTTCAATATCAATTCCGATACCGATTGCCGCAGCAATAGGTTCGTGTACCATATACACTTCACGTGCTCCAGCGTGTTCTGCGGAGTCTTTTACGGCTCTTTTTTCCACCTCGGTAATACCTGATGGAATACAAATCACCATTCGTAAGGCTGGAGAAAAGAAGGAATTTCCTTTATCCATCATCTTGATTAAACCACGCATCATTAATTCTGCCGCGGTAAAGTCAGCAATCACACCGTCTTTTAAGGGACGAATTGTCTTGATGTTATCATTTGTTTTTTCGTGCATCATCATTGCCTGACGACCCACCGCTAACACCTTATTGGTGTTACGATCTAATGCAATTATGGAAGGTTCATCTACGACCACCTGATCTTTGTGAATAATCAAGGTGTTCGCCGTACCTAAGTCCATGGCAATATCCTTCGAAAGAAAATTAAATAAGCCCATCTGATTTTGTGATAGTAAAACACAAATTTACATAAAAAATGCCCTAAATTTTGAAAAAAATAGAAATTTACAATTTCCTCGAAATAATCATAAAATAGGCCAAAGCAGATGCTCCGAATTACTTCCATCCAATAATCTGCCTCTTATTGATATATTACAAATAAATACCCGAAAAAAAACAGGACAAATCAAGCAAATTAATCGACGAAATAATTTGGAATTATTATCTGTTTTATTAGTTTTGTCCAAGTTTATTTAGGAAATCGTATTAATTACACCGTTTGGTGATAAATTATGGAAGATTACAACAAGATCATTGAGTCCTTAGGTGTTAAATTCATCAAAGCGAGAAACATTAGAATATTACAACCGATTCGTATCAAGAATTTCTATGATGTAGAAAATTCACTCTTGATATTGTACAAAGGGGAGGTATCTTTTGGTGAAGAGGAGACGCCGGTAGAAGAGGGTGATATGCTATTTATCCCTGGCGGTAAAATGATCAGCGTAACTTACGGAAATGCAGAAAAACCGAAAGCCGTGAACAATGAAGAGTTCATGACACATCGGGAATTGTATTTTGACCAAAACACCGATGCAGCTCAAATCGGAACGCAACCTAACTCGTTCGGAATGGTGGCCTTCGAAGCGAAAGTTTTCGATTCAGTTAACTTCTTTACTTCCCTAGATATTCCTCCGTTTTTAATCAAACGCGACGATAAATTAGCGGCAACGATCCGCGAAATTTTAGAAGAAGATCTTTCTGATGCCATCGGTAAAGGACGTATCATTAAGATCAAAACGGAAGAGATTGTTATCGAAGTAATTCGCTATATCATCGAGAACCGTTTGTTCGTGGAACAATTAGCCACGAATTCAACTTACTTTAAAGATCCACGCTTAATCGATATCTTCGCTTATATCAAGGATCATTTGGGTGGTGATTTATCGAACAAAGTTTTAGCAAACGTAGCAAACGTTTCTGAGGACTATGTAGGTCAATATTTCAAGATGTTAACGGGTATTAACCCTCAAGATTATATCGAGTACCAACGTATGGAAGCGGCGGTAGGTTTACTTCGTACGACGAAGAAATCCATCCGCGCGATCGGTTCCGAGGTAGGTTACAAAGACACCGCGTATTTCTGCCGTCGTTTCAAGATGATGTTCGGCATTCCAGCTGGAAAGATGAGACGAAGAGAGTCGTTGATGAATATTTAACAAAAAAGCCTGCTGAAATCAGCAGGCTTTTTTGTTAGTAACTAGTATCCAGTAGTCAGTAGTCAGTTTCTGATTAGCGACTGTCTACTGTTTACCGGCTACTGGCTACTGTAGCCGCAGCTCCGCTTCGACTACATCAAATACTTCAACTTCACTAATTCTCTCTCCGTCAAGAATCTCCAGCTTCCGCGTGGAAGATCTTTCTTCGTTAAGCCAGAGAAAGTGGTGCGATCTAGTTTCGTTACTTCGTAACCTAGGTGTTCGAAAATACGACGAACGATACGGTTTTTGCCAGAGTGGATTTTAACGCCGATGACGTAGCCGTCTGGAGTGACTTTGGCTAAATCATCTACTTTAATTTCGCCATCTTCTAAGTTTAAACCTTCCTTGATTTTCTCGAAATCTTCGTCTGTCAATGGCTTGTCTAATTCAGCTTGGTAAATCTTCTCGATCTCGTTCGATGGATGCGTTAGTTTATCCGCTAATTCACCGTCGTTTGTTAACAACAATAAACCTGTCGTGTTTCTATCTAAACGTCCCACCGGGTAAATACGCGATTCTGTTGCGTTCTTCACTAATTCCATGACGGTCTTGCGATCGTTCGGGTCGTCGGTAGTTGTTAAAAAGTCTTTTGGCTTATTTAATAATAAGTAAACTGGTTTTTCGCGGTTTAACTTACGGTTACCGTATTTTACGATATCCGTCGGATGCACCTGGTAGCCCATTTCTGTGATTACCTTGTTATTTACTTTGATTTCACCTGCTTCGATTAATTTATCAGCATCGCGACGAGAACAAATTCCCGCGTTGGCGATGTAGCGATTTAAACGAATTTCGTCAGAACGACGATCAGTTTGGGCGATTTTCTTTTGGATTTTCGCCGGAGCACGCTCCTTGTAACGATCTAATTTATATTGAGGCTCGAAAGCGGGACCTGCATCAAAACGCGAACGACTTTTAAAGGTCTCACGATCTGAATAACGGGGATTGCGATCTCCTTCTGGACGCTCAGGGCGATCAGCAGAACGCTCTGTACGCTCCTCATATTTACGCTCAATGCGCGCAGTTGGATTTTCATCACGCGGTGTAGTC
>CAMDSI010000116.1 GCA_945906915.1 Spirosoma fluviale
ATGTAAATTCGTAGCCCACACATTATTTCCTAATCGATTAGAAGGAATACCCTGCGCCGCGAAAAAGTCTGCCAAAATCTGCGCCGTTCCTTGCTCCTCCTTACTCAAAGAAGGGCAGGCTATTAGCTGGGCTAATAGATTTTTGGCTGCTAGAAATTGACTTTCCTGGTACATATTAGGCACTAATTGTTGTTCCAATATTAGTATTCTGCCAATTATCAGCTTGGCACAAACGTACCACCGAAACCCCCGCAGAAATCGCCTTTAAGGCATTCTCTAATTTAGGAATCATCCCCGCAGAGATAATACCTTTCTCTTTTAAGTCTTGGAAAGAAGCTGGGTTGATAGACGAAATAACAGATTCGTCATCTGCAGGATCTAATAAAACCCCCTTCTTCTCGAAGCAATACGTTAAAGTCACCTGATAGCTCGCACTAAGCGCTATAGCCAAAGCCTGCGCCATCGTATCTGCATTCGTATTCAATAATTGACCCGAAGCATTAGCCGTAATAGGAGCGAAGACGGGTGAAAACCCAGCCGCGATTAAACCGGATAGCGCCGCCGCATTAACGGAAACAATATCTCCTACAAAACCATAATCAATGGGTTCCGCAGCTCTTTTTTTCGAAAGCACCATCCCACCATCGGGTCCAGTTAACCCCAACGCGTTACAGGATGAAGCCTGTAAGTCTGCCACGATGGATTTATTAATCCATCCCGCATAGACCATCGTCACGATGCGAAGGCTTTCCTCGTCTGTTACGCGTCTTCCTTCAATCATTTGACTCTCAATGCCTATCGAGGCCGCCATCTGCGTGGCAATCTTTCCACCTCCGTGTACGAGTAATTTAGGTCCTTCTAAAAAAGCAAAATCCTGCAAAAAGCTAGCTAGTGCGGAAGGATTGTCGATGACATTTCCGCCTATTTTAACTACTTGAAGGGTGGGAATTTTAGACATTAGAATAAATAAGGACTTTCCGTTCTCATTAAGGTTAAAATCATCTCCTTTAAGACGGCTTGAGCCGCCCAAACCCGGTTGCCCGCTTGTGGAATCACAATCGAATTAGGGGAATCAATCACCTCATCTGCTACGACTAAATTCCGTCTTACGGGAAGGCAGTGCATGAATTTGGCATTATTCGTTAAACTCATTTTAGCCGCATCCACCATCCAAGCAGGATCAGAGGAAAGGATCTTTCCGTAGTCTTGGTAGGATGACCAGTTTTTAGCATAAATAAAATCAGCTCCCTCATAAGCCTCCTTCGGATCATAGCATATTTTCGCGTTACCAGCGAATTCTGGCGCTAATTCATATCCTTTCGGGTGAGCAATGGTAAAATCCACATCGGCGTGATTCATCCATTCAGAGAAGGAATTAGGCACGCATTGCGGTAGGGCTTTCACATGGGGAGCCCAAGTTAAAACCACCTTCGGGCGCTCCACCGTTTTATATTCGTTAATCGTTATTAAGTCCGTTAAGGATTGCAAAGGATGGCGCGTGGATGATTCCAAACTGATTAATGGCCGTCCTGTATATTTCAAAAATTGATTTAGAACCTGCTCGCTATAATCAAGCTCCCGGTCTACTAGACCAGGAAAGCTTCTTACTCCTACAATGTCACAATAGGAGCCTACAACGGCTGCGGCTTCCGATATATGTTCTGCTTTGTCGCCATTCATGATGACGCCTTCATTCATTTCTAGTTGCCATGAATCCGCCCCCACATTCATGATCATTACCTCCATTCCGAGGTTTTGAGCAGCTTTTTGGGTAGATAAACGCGTTCTAAGGCTCGAATTGAAGAATAATAGACCGAGTGTTCGGTTTTTTCCAATATGCTTGTCAGCAAATGGAGTCTTCTTCATCAACAAAGCCTCATTGACTAAGTTTTGAATATTATAAGCGTCTTTAACGGAAGTAAAATTATGCATGCTTTTAGCTGTCTAACATTGGCAATTCAGTAAAATTACTGAAAAAGATTAGTAACGAAGGCGTTCCCAGGTGAAAACTTGCAGGGGGATTTCGAGTGGGAGATTTTTCTCCCCGGTTTTTTGGAATTGATTTTTCTCCAAAACCCGTTGCGACCCCTCATTATCTACCGGCGTTTCGGCACGCAGCAACTGTAAGTCGGAATCTAAGAATGCCCAGTCTGCTAGAGCCTTCACCGCCTCCGTCGCGATTCCGAGTCCTCGAAATTTCTCATCTATCACATAACCAATTTCTGTTGTTCCTTCGTTATCAGGCAGACCCGCAAGTCCAATTCCCCCCACAGAGCAGGACGACGTGTTTAGAATTATTTCCCAATTTGTGTACCAGTAATAATCCAACGGAAATTTTGCTGTCTGAGGAATCCAATAATCGCTTAAAGCTTGACGGGTTTCTTGTTCGTAAAACAATTCTAAATTCCAGGGGTTAGGTTGAAGATCTAGCATTTTTTCTAGATCTTTGCGCCCTGATTGCAGCCAAACTAGCAAGAGCTCGTGGTGCAATGGGATTAAAGTAAGACGCGGCGTTTGAAGTTTGATCATGATATTGGACTACAAATTACCCATTTTGGTCGCAAAAAAGAAGGCCTTTAAATAGAATGTACAAATTTTGCATTCGTTAAATAAGAGTTTAAAAAACAAATAATGAAAAAAGTAATCACACTATTTGCACTGATGAGTTTGTCTTTGTCAGCTATCTCCCAAATTCCTGGTGGATTTGGTAGTTTCGGTGCAGCGCCTAAGAAAGAAACAGTGATCCCCGGTACTGCGCAATCAGGGACTAAGGGAAGTGCAAAAATCATCGGATTCCTTTTAGATTCGACAGATTCCAAGCCAGTTGAATTCGCAACTTTGGCCTTAATCAACACAAAAACAAATAAACCCGTCGATGGTACTGTAGCTGACGGCGTAGGTAAATTTACGCTAAATAAGGTGGCGGTAGGATCTTACAAGATCGTCGTTTCCTTCATCGGATACGAAACTAAAACCTTATTTGTGGAGGTGTCAGAAAAAAATGATGACCGAGATTTAGGGGTTATCAAATTGCAGACAAGTTCTAAAATGCTTTCTGAGGTAACTGTTGAAGGTCAGCGCGCACTAATCGAAGAGCGTGTGGATCGTACCATATACAATGCGGAAAAAGATGCTTCGAATCGGGGTGGCGATGCAACCGATGTGTTGAAAAAAGTCCCTATGCTTTCTGTTGATTTAGATGGTAATCCTTCTTTACGTGGTTCCACTAGTGTGAAGGTTTTAATTAATAACAAGCCTTCGACTATTATGGCATCTAATATTGCTGATGCTTTGAGACAAATTCCAGCTGATATGATTAAAACGGTCGAGGTAATTACGTCACCTTCGGCTAGATATGATGCAGAAGGTAGCGCTGGTATTATTAATATCGTTACGAAAAAGAATACTTTACAAGGTTTAACCTTATCATTTGATTCCTCTGCTGGTGTCCGTGGATCGAATTTATCGTTGAATGGAAATTTCAGAAACAAGACTTGGGGAATGTCATTGGGTGGTTTTGGCCGTTCAGAGTATAATGTGAATGGTAAATTCGAGAGTACTCAGATTACGACCAATAATGGCTTACAGACAACTAACGTTCAGACGGCGGAATCTCGTCGCGAAGGATTGTTTGGAAATTACCAATTAGGTTTCGATTGGGATTTGAACAAATTCAATTCGATTACTTCAAGTGTTCGTTTTGGTGTACGTAACGGTAATAACTGGCAAGATGGTTTGCAGCAAATTAGAAATGGAGTTGTCTCCTCTCTTCGGAATACGAATTCATTAGAAGAATCAGCAAACGTCGATATCAACGTGGATTACACTCATACGTTTGAAAAAGCGCAGAAAGAATTTTCAATTCTATCTATGTATAGCCGTAATAACCGTGCGAATGATTTCTTCAACTTGATTATGAATCCGAAAGCTACCATGTCGGAGATTATGAGTTCGATCAAGAATGAGAATTCATCTTATAATGAGGAGGCTACTTTCCAAATGGATTACCAAACCCCTATCTTAAAGAATCAACTACTTGAATTTGGAGGAAAGGGAATACTTCGTAATGTAACTTCAGATTATAAATCATTTACTGCAGGATCTAATGGAATTTATGCTCAGGTGAACTCTGCTATTTTACCTTCAAATGTGTTTGATTACAATCAAAACATTCTTAGCACCTATGGATCTTATACGCTAACAACAAAAAACAAGTGGAGTATTAAGACAGGCGCGCGTTATGAATACACAGATATCTCGGCTAGCTTCCTTAAGAAAGAAGGTCAGAATACTGTGATTCCAGCTTATGGTGTATTAGTTCCTAGTTTTAATATGTCCAAAACCTTTAAGTCAGGCACCTGGAGATTTAGCTATAATCGCCGTATTCAGCGTCCAGGAATTCAAAACTTGAATCCTAACGTGAATGCAACGAATCCATTAAATATTTCTACGGGTAACCCTAATTTAGCACCGGAATACACTAATAATTATGAAGTTTCGTTTAGCAAGTTTGTGAAGCAAACCTATGTTTCTACGTCCTTCTTTATTAGAAATACGACGGGGGCAATCAATCAAATTAGAGAGGTATTCGGGGATACGGTGAAAACTACTTCTAGAAATATTGGTAATGAAGATGCGTATGGAATGAACATTAACTTAAACGTAAACCTTTCGAATAAGTTAATGATCGGTGGAGGAGGAGACCTTTCTTACATGGTTTTAGCGAACAATGTGGCTGATCCTCTATTGAATGCGAAAAATCAAGGCTTGCAATCTAACTTCCGTATTTTCGGTAATTACAACATGGGTAATGGTTGGGGAGCGCAGATCTTCTCGTTCTACCGGGTGAATCAAGTTCAATTACAAGGTTCACAAGGAGGTTTTGGAATTTATAGCTTGAGCTTTAAAAAGGACTTCAAGAACAAAAAAGGAAGTATCGGATTCGGTGCGGAGAATTTCTTGACACCGAATGGATTTATTATTCGTAATGAAACCCAAACTCCTGTTATCAACTCAATTAGTGAGAACACATTAAGAAATATGAACTTTAAAATCAACTTGTCATACCGTATAGGTAAGATGAGCTTTGGTCCTACGAAGAAGAAGAAATCAGTGAATAACGATGATATGAAAGGCGAAGGCGATGCGGCTCCAGCTGCTCCACAACAACCGATGGGTATGCCTGGCATGCGAATGGGTGGTGGCGGAGGCGGAGGCGGCTTCGGTGGCCCACGTTAATCTGTCTAAGTAAGGGAAGGGAATCAGCAATGGTTCCCTTTTTTTATGACCTATTTATTGCGCTCACCTATTTATTGCGCTCAATAGTATAGCTGAGTAGATCACCTAGCGAGTTTCGGTATTCTGAGGCAGGGAAAGTCGCTAAGACAGCTCTCGCTTCTTCGGCGACTTCATTCATCTTTTGGTTAGCATAAGCCAAGCCTCCAGTGGATTTCACGAAGTCGATAACCTCGCGCACTTTATTCGAATCATCCGATTCTTTTTTGATCAACTGAATGATATGCTTTCTAGTGGATGAATCGGTGTTTTGAAGGGCATATATCAGCGGTAGCGTCATCTTTTTCTCTTTGATGTCGATTCCCAAAGGTTTTCCAATCTCCGCATCCCCGTAATCAAACAGGTCATCTTTGATTTGAAAGGCAATACCCACTTTCTCTCCAAATAGGCGAGCTTTCTCCACCATTTCAGGCTCTGCACCCACTGACTGAAATCCGACGGCACAGCAAGCAGAAATTAAGGTAGCTGTCTTTTTAGTAATGATATCGAAATAGACATCTTCTGTAATGTCTAGCTTTCTTGCTTTTTCAATCTGTAATAATTCCCCCTCTGACATTTCGCGCACCGCCGTCGAGACCGATTTCAGTAGATCGAAATCTTCGTGTTCCACGGAAAGCAAGAGGCCCTTAGAGAGCAAATAATCCCCTACTAAAACAGCAATTTTATTCTTCCAAATGGCATTGATAGAAAAGAAGCCTCTTCTGTAATTGGAATCATCGACGACATCGTCGTGTACGAGGGTGGCAGTATGCAATAATTCGATCAATGCAGCGCCTCTGAATGTTTTTTCTGTGATTTCTCCCATGCAACCAGCTGTCAAAAAGACGAACATAGGTCGCATTTGTTTTCCCTTTCTTTGGACAATATAATTCATGATGGTGTCGAGCAACATCACTTTTGTCTTCATGAAAGTCTTGAATTTCCCTTCGAATGCCTTCATCGAATCATCGATCGGTGCTTGAATAGAAGAGATGGAGTAGGACATGAGAGGTTGTTTGGAACAGTAAATTGCGTAAATTTAATCAGATTTGTGGAGAAAAAGGTATTATGAGCAAGATTTTAGTCTTAGCAGGAGGTTCAGTCAAAGGGGCATTTCAAGCAGGTGTCATCAAGGCTCTTTTTGAAAAAGGCTATCAACCAGATGCCATCTATGGTGTCTCTGCCGGAAGTTTAAATGCGGCCTATTTAGTGAATCAATTCGGTCAACAAGTACATGCCGGAATACCTATTTCCTATCCTCAAGCGGCACAAGATTTATGGGATTTTTGGGAACTTCGCATTACGCGCCCGGATTGTTTATCGAAACCATTTAACATTTTTCAATTAGGCTGGACGGCCTTGACGAAAAGCTTTAAAGGACTAGTGGACACGAGTCCATTGCGCGACCTCTTATCGGAGGTGTTGCAAGAGAGAAATCTAAACTCGAGTCCGGTTGCTTTGAAAGTAGGAGCCGTGAACATCATAGAAGGGACGATGCATTATGTGGACCCTAGTTTTGAAAATTTCCTTGATTACTTACTGGCCTCTTCGGCAGTCCCTATTTTAATGCCTGTGGTGAAGAT
>CAMDSI010000117.1 GCA_945906915.1 Spirosoma fluviale
CTACGATTTCATAAGCTAAGCCTTCTTTTTCGAGCAAAGCTCCCACGTAGTGAGCTTGCCACAAAGCCAAAGCCGAATTTCGAGTACCGATGCGAACCGTTTTCATATCAGGAGTTTTTCGCGTGAAACACACGTAATAAGTAAAGAGATAGATCGAGATGGACCATTTTAGCCCGGGCATTTCGCTCTAAGTGGTAATGTACCTCGGAAATTTTCTCCGTCATTGTTGCGATCTTTTCGGTGCTTAAGGTCTTCGAGAAATTATCCACGAAGGCTTTTTCTTTTTCCAACGATTTGATCAAAGCGCTGGCATCCGAAATTTGGTAGAGGCATTGTCTGAAAATATGTAGGCTATAGCTTAAAATGCTTTTTTGGTTTTCCTTCGCTAAGCCATCGAATTGGTCGGCTAATTGGACTAATTTCGACAAGTTACGGGCATAAATAGCCCGCATCCATTCGGCAAACCAGGTCGTGGTGCTCAGGTTATCGGAGGAGGAATTTTCCAAAGCTTCGGAGATATTTCCTTCGCAATTCACGGCAATTTGGTGGGCTTTTTCGGCGTCAATTTCAACCTTTTGGACTAAATAGGCAGCTAATTCTTCCACATCCACTGCCCCCACACTTACGCGCTGCGTTCTCGAGAGAATGGTCGTTAAAAGTTTATCAGGTTCCGCACAAACTAAGATGAATAAGGTCGAGCTAGGTGGCTCCTCTAAAGTCTTTAAAAGCGCATTTCCAGCGGAAGCATTTAAGGTCTCCGGATTCCATAAGAGGACGACCTTGAAGGGCGCTTCAAATGGTTTTAAGCTAATTTTCTGGACTAATTTTCGCGTTTCCTCGACAGGAATATTTCCCTGTCTATTCCCTTCTGCCCCCATAAAGGCGAGCCATTCCGGTAAGGTTCTAAAATACGATTCTTGGATAAACTTTCGCCAATCGGGTAGGTAGGCGTCGGACTCAGCCTCCTTGATTTTCTTCGTGATTACCGTCGGATACATGTAGACTACATCTGGATGGACGCCACGTTGCAATTTCTGGCAACTGGGACATTGTCCACAAGCATCTGTCTCTGTACGGTTTGTGCAAAATAAATAGGTGATAAAGGCATGTGCCATGGCAAGCTGTGCTCCCCCGGGAGGTCCCACGAATAATTGGGCATGCGCGATATGTTGATTTTGCACCGCCAGCGACAAGGTGTTCTTGATTTTATTCAGACCTGGAATGTCTTGAAATCGCATGCAAATGACTATTTATAGAGAAAGAGCTAATTTCGGAAAGATGTGCCCTCTTTCCAAATTTCTTCCATGCTTTGGCGCAGATTTTCGGGGATTTTTTGGTTTTTCAATTCAATCCAACTGCAGGCAGAGGTGAAGGCTTTCTCAAAGTCAAAAGATCGCAAGGCGGGATACTCCCCAAAACTAAAGGAAGGGATGTAGCGAGGAGGAAAACCGATGCTCGAAACGTTGCAATGACTCCCAATCACCGTCCCAGTATTCAAATTTGTCCCCACACCGGTGGTGACGTAGTCGCCAATGATTTGGCCTAAAGATTTCAATCCTGTATTCCGTGGCTCCTGCAGTACATAATCATAAAGTGAAACGGTTTGAATATCATTTCTCAGATTCGATCCGTTCGTCAAAGCCCCTAAATTAGAAAACGAACCCACAATCGAATTACCTAAATAACCCTCGTGTGCTTTATTGCTGAAAGGGAAGAAGATGCAGTGGTTAATTTCGCCACCCACCTTACAGCCCTTGCCGATCGTCGTATTCGGACGAATCTTAGCTCCTAAATTCGTTGAAGAGCCTTGCAGGAACGATGCTGGGCCTTGAATGAGGGTCCCAATAGCTAAAATAACATCTTTGCCTATGTAGATGGGACCTGTGCTGGCATCCAAAATGCTGCCTTGGACTTGAGCGGAAGGATGAATGTAGATGTCTTCGGCTCGGATAAAGGTATTATTTCCGGCCGCCGGGTTATTTCCCTTGATTTCTTCTCGCAAAAACTCAGCCTGGTAGGATAGTAAATCTTCAGGGTGTTGCAGGTAAGGAAGATTGATTTCTTGAGTTTGGGAGCCTTGTCCTCTTTTGGCTAAAATCTGACCCTGATTTACGTAGCTAGTATCCTCCGGTATTTGATCCAACAGGGTGAAAGTCGCAGGCAGAGGTAAGACGCCACTGTTCACCTGAATGTCCGCCTCGTTCGGACTAGAAACTAGGTTAGGCCACTTGCTTTCAAGGCTACTCGTTCCTGCCCATAATTCAGCGACTTTACGATGCTGAGTGAGCGGTTGTAGGGAGGCTTTTAGGGCCAAATCCTCGAATAAATATACCTTGAGCTGCATAGGACAAATCTAGGATAAAAAAAGCCTTCCCCCAAAAATGGAAGAAGGCTTTTTAGTATAGGCGTCAGGAAAATTACTTCGCGTAACGCTTGTTGAATTTGTCCACACGTCCTGTTGTATCTAACAATACGTTCTTCCCTGTATAGAATGGGTGAGATTGAGATGAAACCTCTAGTTTGTATACGGGGTAAGTAGCTCCTTCGAATTCTGTTGTTTCTGTGGTAGCAACACATGAACGAGTTAAAAACTTGTAATCAGCTGATAGATCGTGAAATACAATTTCTTTGTATTCTGGGTGGATATCTTTTTTCATGATAATGGATAATAGACGATTCCCTGCCGTCCTGTTTAAATGATTTTTTCCAAAGGGGATATTTGGACCCTACAATAGGGGATGCAAAATTACAGAATGTATTCTATTTTCCAAATATTTTTAATAACAAAATTTTGGAGTATTCTGTGCGGATTAACGGCTTTAAATTTTTTTAAAATATTTTTATAGTACTTTTCTAAGAAGCAATACGGCTAATTAATTGAGGGAAGGGGGTTTGCATGGGGTATTTCAAATACACCCTTTTATTTCTTTTTTTTTGGCCAAAAAATAGTTTGCACAGAGCGTGCTTTTTTTCTAATTTTACCAATAGCACAATCAGCCAAAGATGATTCAGTTTTTGGTTTAGGAAAGCATAAAAACAAAACCGCCACACGCTCAATTTGTTAACGCAAAAAGAGTCAAAAAGCTAAGAAAAAAATTCTCTTAACGCAGGGAATCTATTGTCTACTTTTAGTGGTTTGGTTTTTGCATTTATATGGATTACGAATTTTAAATTATAATAGATAGATACACATGTACGTAGTAAAAAGAGACGGTCGTCGCGAATCAGTAAAGTTTGACAAAATCACCGCCAGAATAGAAAAGCTGAGTTATAGCTTGGATCCATTTTTTGTCCAACCCCTAGAGGTTGCCAGAAAAGTGATCACTGGTTTGTTTGATGGCGTTAAAACGACTGAATTAGATAATTTAGCGGCTGAAACAGCTGCCTCTTTGACGACTAAACATCCTGATTATGCTGTCCTAGCAGCTCGTATCGCCGTTTCTAACTTGCACAAGAACACCTTGAAGTCGTTCTCTGCCACGATGAAACGTTTGTTTACGTACATTGATCCTAATACAGGACAAAATGCAGCTCTTCTTTCTAAAGAGGTGTATGATATCATTAAAAATAATGCGGTTGAATTAGATGAAGCGATCATTTATGACCGTGATTTTGGCTATGATTATTTCGGATTTAAGACCCTGGAAAAATCGTATCTATTAAAGTTAGATGGTCAAATCGCAGAACGCCCCCAACACATGCTTATGCGTGTAGCGGTAGGCATTCACCATACGGATATTGCCGCAGCCATTGAGACCTATAATTTATTGTCTGAGCGTTGGTTTACTCACGCGACTCCGACCCTATTTAATGCAGGTACTCCGAAGCCTCAATTATCGTCTTGTTTCTTGCTAACAGTACAGGATGATTCGATCGAAGGAATCTACGATACCTTGAAGCAAACAGCGAAGATTTCACAGTCAGCTGGTGGTATTGGATTAAGCATCCATAACATCCGTGCCACAGGTTCTTATATCAAGGGAACGAATGGTACTTCGAATGGTATTATCCCCATGTTACGCGTATTCAATGATACAGCACGTTACGTAGATCAAGGTGGTGGAAAACGTAAAGGAAGTTTTGCTATCTATCTAGAGCCTTGGCATGCCGATGTGTTCGAATTCTTAGAATTGAAGAAGAACCACGGAAAAGAAGAAATGCGTGCTCGTGACTTGTTTTACGCTCTTTGGATTCCAGATTTATTCATGAAGCGGGTAGAGAGCAACGAAGAGTGGTCATTATTCTGCCCTCATGAGTGCCCAGGTTTATCCGATACACACGGTGCAGAGTTCGAAGCTTTGTATGAGAAATACGAATTAGCAGGGAAAGCGCGTACGGTTGTTAAAGCACAAGACTTATGGTTTAAAGTGCTTGAATCTCAAACAGAGACGGGAACACCTTATATGTTGTTTAAAGACCATGCGAATAACAAGTCTAATCAAAAGAACCTAGGAACCATTAAGTCTTCGAACTTATGTACCGAGATTATTGAGTATACAGCAAAAGACGAAGTGGCGGTTTGTAATTTAGCGTCATTAGCTTTACCTAAATATGTGAACGCAGACGAAAACGGTGTTTTACGTTTCGATCACAAGAAATTATACGATGTGACTAAGATTGCGACACGCAACTTGAATAAGATCATCGATGTAAATTATTATCCAGTTAAAGAGGCAGAGAATTCAAACATGCGCCACCGTCCGATTGGATTAGGGGTTCAAGGTTTAGCCGATGTGTTCATTTTATTGCGTATGCCTTTTGAGTCAGAGGAAGCGCAGCAATTGAACAAAGACATCTTCGAAACGATCTATTTTGCATCGATGGAAACATCAATGGAATTAGCGAAAGTAGAAGGTCCTTACTCTACTTGGGAAGGTTCACCTATCTCGAAAGGAATATTCCAATTCGACATGTGGAATGTAACTCCATCTTCAGGAAACTGGGATTGGGAAGATTTACGTACGAAAGTGGTAGAAAATGGTGTGCGTAACTCTTTATTAGTTGCTCCTATGCCTACGGCTTCTACTAGTCAAATCTTAGGTAATAACGAGTGTTTCGAGCCTTATACTTCTAATATCTACGCGCGTCGTGTATTATCAGGTGAGTTCGCGATCGTTAACAAGCACTTATTGAAAGACTTGATCAAATTAAACTTGTGGAATGATTCCATGAAGAATAAATTGATCATCGCAAATGGTTCAGTTCAGAGCATTCCGGAAATTCCTCAAAACTTGAAGGACTTATACAAAACGGTTTGGGAGATTAAGCAAAAGACCATCTTAGAAATGGCAGCTGATCGTGGAGCGTATATTTGCCAATCACAAAGTTTAAACATCCACATCCAAGATGTGAACTTCGGTAAGTTAACATCGATGCACTTCCATGCTTGGAAGCTAGGCTTGAAAACGGGTATGTATTACCTACGTACGAAAGCGGCAACGGATGCGATCAAGTTCACTGTGGAGAAACAAGCGGAGCCAGCTATCGAGCAAACGAATTTAGTGAACGAAACTGAATTGCAATACTCAGAGGCAGCAGCGAAAGCGGCGTCAGCTAGTTTTGACGTGAGTGATGATCAAAATAAAGCAGATATGACTTGTTCTTTGGATAATCCAGAGGCATGTGAGGCTTGCGGATCTTGATCCCAACCATCTGAAATAAAAAAATCACTTGGCATTTTATGTTAAGTGATTTTTTTTGCTCTTTTAGACATGATACACATGAAAGATATTTTCATAAAAATCTTCTTTATTGATTCACTTCTCGAGCTTTTCTCTCCCGTGATTTTTCCCGGTATCCCAGAAATTAGATACGTAACGAAGCCTTTGTTACTCATTTTATTGATGGGTCATGTAGCTGTCGAAAATCCCATACCGGCCTTATTTTTTACGGCCATTTTCGCCTTACTGGGGGATGTGTTTTTGATGATCCCAGGCGATAATCCCCTGTATTTTCAGCTGGGTTTAGGTTCATTTTTGGTGATGCAGCTGAGCTATATTCGCCTTTTTGCGCGCCAAACCCAAGATAAGTCTTGGATACCGGCTCATGCGCGCCAGCCACTAGCCGGAATCCTGATTTATGTGTTTAGTTTTTTGGCGTTTTTAAATCCGCATCTAGCAGACGCTATGAAGATTCCGGTTACCTTGTATGCTTTTGCGCTAGGGGCCATGTTATATTTTGCGATTCGATTAAGAAACCCAACCATCGTTTGGGGAGCCTTTTTCTTTGTGGTGTCTGATAGTGTTTTGGCTTTTGGGAAGTTTTATTATTCTTTTCCGATGATATCTACCGTGGTAATGAGTACTTATATAGTGGCTCAATTGCTACTAATCAGTGCTTTGTGTAAATTGCAGTTTAAGAAATAAATCATGACGACCCAAACGACCGAATCACTTCTTTCTACCTTAGGCTTGTCTTTGCAGGGATCTCTTTACACAGATACCGTGATGAAGACGCTCTATGCGACGGATGCATCTGCCTATCGGGAGATGCCTTTAGGGGTGGCGATTCCGGAGTCGAAAGAAGATTTGGAGAAAATCATTTTATTTGCAAATCAACATTCCATTCCTATGATACCGCGTACGGCAGGCACTTCGCTAGCAGGTCAAGTGGTAGGGAAGGCGCTCGTCGTGGATGTGTCTAAGTTTTTCAGTCGAATTTTAGAAATTAATAAGGAAGAATCTTACGTTTGGGTAGAGCCAGGTGTGGTTCGTGATGTGTTGAATGTAGAGTTGAAAAAGCA
>CAMDSI010000118.1 GCA_945906915.1 Spirosoma fluviale
GGCGGATTCAATTCAAACTCTGGTAGATGTGTGGTGTCTACTGTAACTAAGAACCCGTTATCAACTGCTTCTGTCATCTTTTTACTAGTATAATGAGTAATATCAATGTAAAATTAGTGGATTCTTTGAATAATGATTGGGAAAAGGTGTTGTATTCCTCTTTTTCAGCCACTTATTTTCAAGAATTAATTCAGTTTCTAGATACTGAAATTGCCACGCACGAGATATTCCCATCGGCTAAGCTCATTTTCTCCGCCTTCCAACATAGTTCTTTTCATAAAACTAAAGTGGTGATTATCGGGCAAGATCCTTACCATGGACCAGGACAGGCTCAAGGTTTATCATTTTCAGTTCCTCCCAATTTTCCACTGCCTCCGTCACTTAGGAATATCTATAAAGAATTATATAATGACCTGAAAGTGATTCGAATGAATGGCGATCTAAGCCCTTGGGCAAATCAAGGTGTTTTATTATTAAATGCGGTCTTGACGGTTCGTTCAGGTGAACCCGGATCTCATGCGAAAAGAGGTTGGGAGAAGTTTACAGAAGAGGTAATCAGTCAACTAAGTCAAGAAAAAGAATCTGTCGTATTTGTTTTGTGGGGGGCTTATGCTCAAAAAT
Organism: Spirosoma fluviale; assembly: GCA_945906915.1. Lineage (GTDB taxonomy): Bacteria > Bacteroidota > Bacteroidia > Cytophagales > Spirosomataceae > Aquirufa > Aquirufa fluvialis_D. The sequence goes on from CAMDSI010000118.1 coordinate 622, forward strand.
TAGCCAAACACATTGATTCACAGAAGCATTTAATTATTCAAGCAGCGCATCCGTCTCCCTTATCGGCTAATAGAGGTGGATTCTTTGGAACGAAGCCTTTTTCTAAGATTAATCAATACCTAGTGGAAACCGGGCATGAGGTGATAGATTGGGGAGTATAAGGAGAGTTGAGATAAGAGAGTATAGATATTGTAAATGGTAAGTGGTAAATGGAAAATTCTCTACTCTATTATCTCTACTCTATTATCTCTACTCTCTTCAGCTGACTTGGAAAAAAGACAAACTGATTCGCAAATTCTTTTTGGAAAAATCCGGATACAATTCCTTCGATAAATTCTTGTTGTGAGTCTTCCATTTCAGGCAACCAACATTGCAAAGAAAAGCCTTTTGAGTCTGGCTCTTGGTGTGAAGTGATTTCGAAAAGATAGATTTGACTAACGAAGTTTTGCTTCTCGATTTCAGGCATTAGGACTGTTTTTAATGCTCGTAATGCAGAATCAGTGATACTTGGTTCGAAAAATAAAGAAATATTATACTGTATCATTTTAGGGCGTTATAAAGTATTTCTGCCGTATGGAATCCTGTTTGTTCGATTCCATCTTTGATTTGATGTCGACAGGAGGTTCCATTGCTAGCGATGATGCTTTTAATAGGCTTGTTAAGCAATCGTGGAAATAAGACAAGGTTCGCGATTTGTTGCGATAATTTGTAATGTTTCTTCTCATAGCCAAAAGATCCGGCCATACCGCAGCATCCTGTAGGCAATAATTCCACCTCATATTGATCAGGAATACTTAGAGCGATACGTGTGGCACTTAATCCGGCAATCGATTTTTGATGGCAATGGCCATGTAAAAGAATTTTCTGTTGCTTACCATGGAAGGCGTTTTTTGAAATCTTATTTGCCTTAAACTCGCGCGCGATAAATTCATCGATTAATAAGCAATTGGGCTTTAATATTTCAGCTTGCTCTCGTTTTTCCGAGTCGACTAAGGCTGGTATTTCATCCCGAAAAGTTAATAGTGCACTGGGTTCGATTCCGATAAGTGGATGTTCTAGTGAAATCAATGGGTATAATTTATCGACATTGGCATTTGCTAAAGCTTTCGCCTCTACCAGCATTCCTTTGGAAATAAAACTTCTACCTGAAATGATTCCGCTAGGAATGGTGACACCGTAGCCTAATTTATTTAAGAGCTTTATCGTCTTTTGGCCTAAAGGAACTTCGTTATAATTAGTAAATTCATCTGCAAAAAGATAAACTAAGCCATTTTTGAAATTATTTTGCGGATTTTTTTTAGAATAACGATGAAACCAGGATTCTAAACTAGTGAATTGAACTGGCGGAAGACTTCTTTCAAAGGAGAAGCCCATGGCATATTTGATAATCGAAGCAGTAAGGGGAAATTCCACTATAAAATTATACATAGGCGCCACATAGCTCGCATAGCGTTGTAGAGTAGGGAAGTGCCCGATTAGTTTAGTGCGAATAGGAACCCCATTTTGTACATAGGATTGTTGTAAAGTTTCTGCCTTTAACTTTCCCATATCCACGCCAGAGGGACATTCGGTTTGACAACCTTTACAGGAAAGGCATAAATCAAGGATTTCGTGAAGGGCAGGGTTTGTAAATGTTTCTTCTTTCGGTGAGTTTAATAATTGCCTTAGCATATTAGCGCGGGCTCTAGTAGAATCCTTTTCTTGCAAGGTTGCCATATAACTAGGGCACATCGTCCCTCCGCTAAGGGCAGTTTTTTTGCAATCCCCTGAACCAGAACATTTTTCAGCTAATCCCAACGGGTTTTTCCAAACACCATAATCGAAGAAATAAGTCGGCTCAGTTTTACTTGAATCGCTAAATCGTAAGGCGGTATCCATCGCCGGAGTATCCGTTATTTTTCCCTTATTGAATAGGTTATGAGGGTCAAATACCTGCTTTATTTCTTTGAATAAGGCATAAACATCTTCTCCCATCAATTGAGGAATAAATTCACCCCGTAAACGACCATCCCCGTGTTCGCCACTTAAGGAACCGTTGTATTTCTTCAGTATCTCAACCGTCTCAGTTAATAAGGTTCTAAAAAGCTTAATTCCTTCCGCACTTTTTAAATTAATAAACGGCTCAATATGTAGTTCTCCAGCACCGGCATGTGCATAATAGGCTGCCTTAGTTTGGTGTTTTTTTAATAATTGCTGTATCTCTGCGATATAGGCTGGTAAATCCAGCGGGTCTACGGCACAATCTTCAATCAAATTTACGGGCTGCGTGTCGCCCTCAAGATTTCGAATTAGACCTAATCCCGCTTTTCTGATGTCCCAACCTTTATTAATATCAGGTCCCCACAATGTAGGGTAAGCATAGCCTAATTTTTGTTTTTTACATGATTGAATCAGGGTGGAAACTTTGTTTTCTAGGTCCTGGTGATCATTACCTCGTAATTCAACCAGTAGGATGGCTGCGGGTTTACCCTCTATGAAATCTCGGTCTTTTTCGAAATTTGGGTGCCCCTCTGTGAAGGATAAAATATAGTCATCCACTAATTCTGAGGCGAGAATGGGGTGTTGTAAGGCTTCAATGTTTACCTGCAATGATTCTTGTAAACTAGTGCAATGAATACAAATTAGGGCTACTTCTGGTTCCGGAAGGTCAATGAGGTTTAATTTCATCGAATGAACAACGGCCAAAGTGCCTTCTGAACCTGCGATTAATTTGGACAAATTAAATGGTTCCCCGTTTTCAGAAAAAGGCTGCATGTCTACAAGCGCATCTAAGGCATAACCGGTATTTCGTCTAGTAATCGATTTTTTAGGGAATTTCTCCTTTATCAGCGTCTGAATCTCTGGATTATTCAACATTCGGTGAATTTCTCGGTAGATTTTTCCTTCTAAATTTTGAAGCGTCGTCTTATGATAAAATTCTTCGCGACTTAGGGGATGGGTATGAATCTCTGTGCCGTCAGCTAAAAATGCGCGTGTTTCTAAGATATGATCTCGTACATTTCCCCACACAATACTATGTAAACCACAACTATTATTCCCTAGCATTCCTCCTAAAAGTGCGCGGTTTGCAGTGGAAGTTTCTGGGCCAAAAAACAAATCAGCCGATGCTAGGTGTTTATTTAAATCATCCCGAACTATTCCAGGTTCTATCCAAACACTTTTTTCTTTTCTGTTTAATGAAATAACTTTTCCTAAAGCAGACGAAATTTCCATCACAATTCCATCGCCCACCACTTGCCCTGCTAAGGAAGTACCAGCACCCCTGGGAATTAAACTTGTCTTAGTTTGTGCTGCAAACAGAATGAGTCTTTTGATATCTTTCGAAGTGGCCGGAATAGCTACTGCAGCTGGTTTTACTTCATAAACAGAGGCATCTGTAGCATATATACGTTTAGCAATTTGCGAGGATTGGCTCTCGTCAAAAAACAATTGACCTTCAAAATGGTCTTTCAACAAACGTACTTCGTAATTGCTCCAGCTCATAATTCCTAAAGGAAAAGTGAAATTACAAAATCCAATCTTACCTTCATATTGCCATTCAAAGTTTATACGCTCTGTTCATAAAAAGGAAGCGTAATTCTAGGGATAAATTTTCTAAATTTGAGTTCTAGCAAAATCCTATGAAGTTTCTAATTCAAGTTTACGAGAGTTTAATTTTTGCCTACCAGGCATTGCGTTCGAATATTTTAAGAACCACCTTGTCATTATTGGGCGTGAGTGTTGGGATTTTCGCCATCGTTGCCGTATTTACTGCGGTCGATTCCTTGAATAAGAACATTCGTTCAGAGATTGATTCCTTTGCCGGGTCGGGTGTATTGTATGTGGGTAAATGGCCTTGGATCATGCAAAACAATTATCCCTGGTGGAAATACTTGAATCGTCCGGAGATGAAATATACGGAGTTTCAATTCTTGAAGGATAATTTAAAATCAGCTAAAGCCATTGCCATTATTGATAATGGCCGGTCAGCGTCTGCTGCTCGGGGTAGTTCAAGTATGGACGTAAACATGACGGGAGCAAGTTATGATTACAATCAAATCACGAGTGTTCCGGTACAATTTGGTCGTTATTTTCTACCTATTGAGTCAGAAAACGCCTTGAATGTGGTTATCATTGGTTCCAAAGTTTCTGAAAATCTTCAAGCCGTTGTCGGTGATCAAATTAAATTAAATGGAATTAAATTTCAGGTCATTGGAATAATTGAGAAAAAGGGGAATGATATGTTGGGATTTGGAGGAACACCAGATGAAAAAGTTTTTATTCCTTACTCCACCTTCTCTGCTGTATTTCAAAAAGATAGACCTTCTCCTGACATCGCTATTAAGGCTTTAGATGATGATTTAGGTCAGGAGAATTTGGAAGGCGAAGTGACTGGTTTGCTACGTTCCTTGCGTTCTATCAAACCCAAGCAAGAAAGTAGTTTTTCAGTTAATAGATTAGATGGTTTGAATCAATTTTTTGACGGAATTTTCGCAGCTCTTAATGTAGCAGGAGCCTTGATTGCTGTTTTCTCCTTATTGGTAGGCGGTTTTGGAATAGCTAATATCATGTTCGTATCGGTCAAAGAACGGACCAACATTATTGGTATACAAAAATCGCTAGGAGCGAAAAATTATTTTATTCTTTTTCAATTCCTTTTTGAGGCAGTATTCTTAAGCTTAATAGGAGGAATAGTGGGCATTGGATTAGTCGTCTTACTCACCCTAATACCGCAAGATGCCTTACCATTAATATTATCCATGAAAAACATCGTGACTGGTTTATTTATTTCCAGCTTTATTGGAATTCTTTCTGGTATTATACCTGCTTGGGTGGCGGCTAAAATGGACCCAGTACTCGCCATTCGATCTAAATAAAGAATATAAATATGACACTGTCTACTGATTACTGTCTACTGACTACTGTATACTGTCTACTGAAATATTGACATAAAAAAGCCTCTCCTAAATGAATAGGAGAGGCTTTTTTTTACAGTTTTACTTATAGAGCTAATGTCTCTAAAACTGCGTTCATATTACGAACGGCATCAGCTGATTTATTGAAAGCAGCTTGCTCGTCATCCGTTAATTTATAATCAACTATTTTCTCCCAACCGTTCTTGCCTAATACGACAGGAACTCCAAGGCAGATATCTTTTTGGCCATATTCTCCTTCTAAAGGAACACAGCAAGCCATAATTTTCTTCTCATCACGAACAATTGCTTCTACTAAAGCAGCTCCTGCAGCACCTGGTGCATACCATGCTGAGGTTCCTAATAAACCTGTCAAAGTCGCACCGCCCACCATAGTGTCAGCTACTACTTTATCTAAAGTGGAATCATCTAAGAATTGAGCTACAGGAACTCCATTATAAGTAGCTAAGCGCTTTAAAGGAATCATCGTCGTATCCCCATGACCACCGATAACTGTTCCTGAGATATCATTGATAGACACGTCCATTGCTTTTGCTAAATAGCATTTAAAGCGAGCCGAATCTAACGTACCACCCATTCCAATAATGCGGTGCTTATCTAATCCTGCTATTGAATTTGTTAAATAGGTCATCGTATCCATCGGGTTAGAGATGATTACGATAATCGGATTTTTAGAATATTTTAAAATATTTTCTACTACACTTTTTACGATACCCGCATTCACACCGATTAACTCTTCACGAGTCATACCAGGCTTGCGTGGAAGTCCTGAAGTAATCACAACAACATCCGAGTTAGCTGTCTTAGTATAATCATTAGTCGACCCGATTAAGGTAGTATCAAAGCCTAATAGACTGGCTGTTTGATACATATCTAATGTTTTACCTTCTGCTATACCTTCTTTGATATCTAATAAAACTAATTCATCTGCTAATTCTTTTCTAGCAATGTTGTCAACACAAGTTGCTCCTACAGCACCCGCTCCTACTACTGTGATTTTCATTATAATAATTTTTGGTTCAACTGATTCAAAAAACGATACAAAAATACGACAAATCCTTAAATGATTTCATTATATTTAAGCATTAATATAAATAATTATGTCACCTTCAGGGAGCTGGGTTAAACGTATTGTTGATTCCCGATTTTTTAAAGAAGC
>CAMDSI010000119.1 GCA_945906915.1 Spirosoma fluviale
CGGACGGGACTCGAACCCGCGACCCCATGCGTGACAGGCATGTATTCTAACCAACTGAACTACCGGACCGTCTTGTAATTGGTGGCACAAAATTAGGGATTTTCTGCTTTGAAACAATACCTTTGGGTAAAAATATTAGAAATTATGCAATTACCAGCTAGCTATGAATTCCCGAATGCGCCCTATTTCGCTGAATATCTGAACTTTGAAGCAGGCGAAAATTTGTTCGAGGTGTTGAAAAATCAGTCTGAGGAAATGATCGCCCTTTATGCAAATCTACAGAAAGGTCAAGCTGAATTCGCCTATGCAGAAGGTAAATGGAGTCTAAAAGGTTTGCTGGGTCATATCGTAGATTCGGAACGGATCTTTTCCTACCGGGTTTTGGCGATTTCTAGAGGGGAAAAAAACGCTTTGCCAGGGTTTGATGAAAATGAATACCAGGCCGCTTCGGAATATGAAACACAAGACGCAGCAGCTATTTTAGCTCAATACAAGGCGACACGAGAAGCGACGACTTTGCTTTTACATTCCTTTTCAACCAAACAATGGAATCAAATGGGGCAGGCAAATGGGAAGTCGATTTCTGCGCGGGCATTGGCTTGGATGATTGCTGGACATGAAAAACATCACCTTAGGATAATTAACGAGCGTTATTTGGCCTAAAATCCTTAAATTGCATCATGCAATTCTATAAATACCAAGGTACTGGAAATGATTTTATCGTGGTCGATGACCGCGCAAAGACCTTTGACCTAAATCAGGAGGCTATAGCTTTGCTTTGCCACCGCCGTTTTGGGATAGGTGCTGATGGATTGATGCTATTGCAAGAGGCAGAAGGTTATGATTTTCGGATGGTCTATTTTAATTCCGATGGAACGCCGGGGACGATGTGTGGAAATGGGGGGCGTTGTTTAGTTCGCTTTGCATCTGACCTAGGTCTTGTGAGCGATAAAGCTCATTTCATCGCGGTGGATGGCCCGCATTTGGCCTATATTAATCCAGAAACGATTTCCTTACAAATGATGGATGTTCCTGGTATCGAGCAGCATAACGACGATTATTTTACGAATACGGGTTCGCCACATTTCGTGCGATTTACGAAGCAGGTACAGTTTTACGATGTCAAAAATATAGGTGCATCCATTCGTTATTCTGAAGCATATCAGCCCATTAACGGTACGAATGCAAATTTTGTAGAAAAATTAGATGACCAAACACTCTTCGTTCGTACCTATGAGCGCGGCGTAGAAGATGAAACCTATTCGTGTGGTACAGGTGTAACGGCGGCAGCTTTAGTAGCTAAAACCTTCCAAAACGTACAAACACCCGTAAAAATCAAAACACTTGGAGGTGAATTAGCCGTGAATTTCGACGGCGATGCCATCACCGGTTTTACTAATATTTTCTTAATAGGTCCAGCGAAACAAGTTTTCACAGGCACCATATCCGTGTAATATGACACTAGATTCAACCACTCAACAGAACATTGACCAATGGCTTTCGGGCCCCTACGACTCAGCCACTAAAGCGACGATTGAGGATTTAATCGCCAAAGGAGATCAAACGACTTTGACGGATTCATTCTACAAATCGCTTGAATTTGGCACAGGTGGTATGCGTGGTGAGATGGGAGTAGGTTCGAATCGCATGAATAAATACACGGTAGGCGCTGCGACGCAGGGCTTTGCGAACTATTTAAACGCGTCATTACCAGGCCAAAAAATCAAAGTAGCCATCGCACACGATTCTCGCAATAATTCACCTGAATTCACGCGCATTGCGGCGGATATTTTCACGGCTAATGGCATCGAAGTCTACTTATTCCCGGCTTTGCGCCCTACGCCACAGCTTTCCTTCACGGTTCGCCATTTAGGCTGCCAAGCAGGTATCGTGATCACCGCATCACATAACCCGAAGGAATACAACGGCTACAAGGCCTATTGGTCAGACGGATCTCAAGTAGTGGCGCCTCACGATAAGAATATCGTGAATGAGGTGAACGCTATTTCTAGTATTTCTGAGATTAAATTTACGGGGAATGATGCCTTATTGCACCTATTAGATGATTCTATTGACGAGGCGTACTTACAAACAATTTTAGTCAACTGCCGCCAGCCGGAGGTGATTAAACGCCAAAAAGACCTAAAAATCGTCTTCTCCCCTATTCACGGAACGGGAATTACCTTAGTGCCGCCGGCTTTGAAATTACTAGGTTTTGAGGCGGTTACGATCGTTGAAGAGCAAGCCATTCCTAACGGTAATTTCCCTACGGTTATCTACCCGAATCCGGAGGAGAAGGAAGCCTTGACTTTGGCATTAAATAAGGCTAAAGAAATCGATGCCGACCTAGTCATCGCCACCGACCCCGATGCAGACCGCGTAGGTGCTGCTGTCAAAAGCCCAGACGGCGAATGGGCCCTCTTAAACGGCAACCAAATGGCCAGCCTAATCCTGTATTACTTATTAAAAGTATCGGATTTAAAAGGCAACGAGTTCGCCGCGAAGACCATCGTAACGACTGATTTAATCGACAAAATGTGCGCCTCGAAAGGCGTGCCTTGCTATAATACCTTAACGGGTTTCAAATACATCGCACAAGTTATCCGCGAATTAGAAGGAAAAGAAAAGTTTCTGGGCGGCGGAGAAGAGTCCTATGGCTATTTAATCGGCGATGCGGTACGTGATAAAGACGCGGTGGCCTCTTGTGCCATGATCGCAGAATTAACGGCTTACGCGAAAGATCAGGGCAAATCGCTCTTCGACTTCTTAGCCGAGATGTACGTAGAAAACAATTTCTACTACGAGGGTCTTATTTCATTAACCAAAAAAGGAAAAGCCGGCGCCGAGGAGATCAAACAAATGATGATCAACTTGCGCTCGAACGTCCCAGCCATGGTGGCAGGTTCTAAGCCTGTTCGCGTTTTAGACTACGAGGGCTTAGTTTCTACGGACTTATTAACGGGCGAAACAACGCCTATCAAAGTAGGTTTAGGCATCGAAGCGTCTAACGTAATTCAATTAATTCTAGCCGACGGATCAAAAGTATCCGCTCGTCCATCTGGAACAGAACCTAAAATCAAATTCTACGTATCTGTGAATGCTCCTTTAGCTTCTGCGGCTGACTTCTTTACTGTTTATGCGGAATTGCAAGAGAAGGTGGGGGTGATTCAAGGGGATTTAGGTCTTGTTTAGATAAGAGATTATAGAGTAGAGATGAGAGATGGAGATTTTAATCTATACTCTCTACTCTATAATCTCTAATCTCCCCGGGATACAACCTATCAAAATTATCCATAAATTCAGCCAACAAAACCGATAACTATGTTGACTGAATCTCAAATCCTTGCGTATAAGCAGGATGGATTTATCCACGTTTCCCACTTTTTTTCACCTGAAGAAATTGACTTATTGTTTCAGGTGGCTACGGATGAATCCGTGGTTAATCATGCCTTTGATCTGAACGATCAAAACGGTAAAAAAACAAAATTGACCCTTTGGTTTACGGCTGGAGATGATTCTTTCGGACTTATGTCGCGCTGTAAGCGCATGGTTACTTCGGTGCAAAGCCTTTTAGGGGAAGGGGATGTTTGTCATTTTCATTCCAAAGTCATGCAAAAAGAACCGCGCGTAGGCGGTGCCTGGGAATGGCATCAAGATTATGGCTATTGGTATAAAAATGGGTTTCTGTTTCCTGAGTCGATGGTTTCGGTGATGATTGCATTGACCGATGCGACGATTCAAAATGGCTGCCTTCAAGTACTGAAAGGTACACATCACATGCAGCGAATCGAACACCATTTTGCGGGAGAGCAGCAAGGAGCCGACATGACTTTTGTGGAAGAGGCGGAGAAGGTTTCGGAACTGGTCTATTGCGAATTAAAGGCGGGGGATGTACTGTTTTTTCATCCTAATTTGCTGCACCGATCGGAAGCGAATTTGTCCGATAATGCGCGTTGGTCGGTTATTTCAGCCTATAATTTAGCTTCAAATAAACCGTTTTTGGAGAAAAACTTATCTTGTATTACGCCTATCAGCATGGTGCCGGATGAGGCAATTTTAGCAAGTGGAAAAAAAGCAGTTCTCGGAGCTGACTTCCTCGCTAAAGAAGAAGAAATCACCTTAAAAATCAACAAATAATGGCTAAAATATGTATTCTGGGTGGAGGTTTCATTGGTCGATTTTACGCTGAATCCCTGTGTGGTAGACGTAGCAAAGATAGCGTCACCGTCGTTTATTCAAGAAAGGAATCCACAGCCTCTCGGTTTGCAAAGGATTATTCAGTACCCCATTATTGCACAGAGATGGAAGATGCCATTGCGCATGCAGAATCTGAATTTGTAGTTATTGCCCTACCTAATTATTTGCACGAAGAAGCGGTCATGCTTTGCGTGAAACATAAAAAGGCTGTACTGTGTACGAAACCGCTAGGAAGAACGGCGGCGGAAGCACTTCGAATGACGTTGGCTTGTGAGGAAGCAGGGATTTTTGCGGGCTATTTAGAAGACTTGTGTTATACACCTAAATTTCTGAAGTCGGTTAAAAGTGTGGAAGATGGAGCCATTGGGCGTATTCTTTGGGCTAAATCCCGAGAGACTCATCCTGGCCCACATGCTGATTGGTTTTGGGATATGGAGAAAGCTGGGGGTGGTGCCGTGATCGATTTAGGATGCCATTGCATTGAGATTGCGCGTAATTTTATAGGCAAAGATGTGCTTCCCGTGGAGGTCATGTGCTGGGCTGATACCCAGGTAAAACCCATTGACGCAGAGGATCACGCCATTGGATTAGTGAAATATGAGAATGGGGCTATCGGTCAGTTTGAAGTTTCCTGGACGTTTAGAGGCGGAATGGACTTACGGGATGAAGTGATGGGAACGGAAGGGACAATTTGGGTTAATTCATTTTTGCGTACTGGTTTTGAGATGTTCACGAGTGGAAATACGGATAATTATGTAGCCGAAAAAGCAGAAACGAACGTAGGTTGGCAATTTCCAGTGGGCGATGAAGCACACGAGTTAGGCTACCCAACGATGTTCAACGACATGTTTGACGCTTATGAAAAAGGCCACCAACCACGCGAAACGTTTTATGATGGTTACGTCGTCAATGCGATTATAGATGCAGCGTATAAATCTGCCAAAACGAAGCTTTGGGAACCCGTCCAACTACCGGAATGGCGTGGAAAAAGGGGACTAACGAAACCGTCTGTCTATCAAGAATACGATGAAAGGCATTGGCTCATCAAGGAAGAAATTCTTCCGAATGGCGATAAAAAAATTATCGTGAAAGATAAATCAACTGGTGTTATTTCAGAAATAGCGTAACTAGGCTAATTTGAACTCACTGGTGAAGTGGAATACTATCTCTGGATTATTTGTTTGATTCATGCGAAGGATCCAGTCAGATTCTGCTAAGAACACGTAGTTGCCGTCTTTGTCTTGGGCGATGTTTTGGCCTTTTAAGCGGACAAATTCTTGCAATTTCTTCGGGTCTTCGGACGTAATCCAGCAGGCTTTCGTTACTGACATGCCTTCAAAGCGACATTTAGCACCATATTCATGCTCTAGGCGGTATTGAATTACTTCGTATTGAAGTTCCCCTACCGTACCCACGATCTTGCGATTCCCGAGTTGTGGTTGCAAGAAAAGTTGAGCCACTCCTTCGTCGGTTAATTGATCGATTCCCTTTTCTAGCTGTTTGGCCTTCATCGGATCCAGGTTCATTAACTCCTTGAATATTTCTGGGGAGAAGGATGGAATACCCTGGTAGTTCAATACTTCGCCTTCGGTAAGCGTGTCGCCGATTTTGAAGTTACCTGTATCATATAATCCGACTACGTCGCCTGGGAAACCTTCATCGATGACCTCTTTATCTTGAGCCATGAAATTATAGGGATTCGCGAAACGTACGTTTTTCTTTAATCGGATGTGTTGGTAAAAAGTATTACGTTTGAAAGTACCGGAACAGATGCGAAGAAAAGCGATTCTATCGCGGTGTTTCGGGTCTAAGTTCGCATGGATTTTAAAGATGAATCCAGTGAATTTTTTTTCTTCTGGTTCCACGATACGAATATCGGTGCCACGTGCGCGAGTAGAAGGTGCGATGCGAGTGAAGGTGTCTAATAATTCTTGTACACCAAAGTTGTTCACCGCCGAACCAAAAAATACGGGAGCAATATCCCCCGATAAGTAATCATTGCGATCGAATGCTTCGTACACGCCGTCGATTAATTCGACGTCTTCGCGCAATTGATGTGCGTCACGATCTCCCACGCGCGTATCTAAGTCGGGGGAATCGATGTCTACAGCGACTACTTCTTTTTCGATTCTGGTCTTATTCGCAGAAAATAAATTCAGCGATTTTTCCATCAAATTATATACCCCTTTGAAGTTTTGGCCCATATTAATCGGCCAGGTCAAAGGTCGCACCGAGATGCCTAGTTTTTGTTCTAATTCGTCCAAAAGATCGAAAGGATTTTGGCCTTCACGATCCATCTTATTGATAAAGATGATAACGGGAGTCTTGCGCATGCGGCAAACCTCCATTAAACGCTCCGTTTGTTCCTCCACACCCTTCACGCAGTCGATCACCAAAATCACGGAATCTACGGCCGTTAACGTACGATACGTATCCTCTGCAAAGTCCTTGTGACCTGGCGTATCCAGGATATTGATTTTTAATTTATT
>CAMDSI010000120.1 GCA_945906915.1 Spirosoma fluviale
CGATCCATTACTTAACGCAATTCCGGCGCTAAATGTTTCCTACTTGATTTTTGGGATTATCTATATTTCCGTTATTTACCTATTATATCGCTTGTTGCATGAGCCCAAAAAATTTCTTTGGTTTGCCTGGGCATTTAATCTAGAGACAGTATTTCGCTTTATAACGATCTATTTAGTCGCTTTAGAACCGCCTATTGGCTTAGTGGATTTACATGATCCGCTCGCTGAAATGCTCATCTATGGAGATAATCTAGCCATCACAAAAGACCTGTTCTTTTCAGGACATACGGCCACGATGGTATTTGTTTGCTTTTTTCTACCAAGCACAAGAGAAAGATGGGTAGCTGTCGGACTCAGTTTTGTCCTCGTTAGCTTATTGTTGATCCAACACGTACATTATACTTTAGACGTAATCGCTGCTCCGCTATTTACTTTAGCAGCCATTGGGATCGTTAAAAAAAGTGGAATTAGTTAAGACGATTTCTTGTCTAAAGTCTCAAATACCGAATTATTTGATTTGTATTCCGGAATCATCTCCTTGATTTTCGCTACGATTGAATTATTGTCTCCGCTGGATAGCAATAGATTTAATTCATTCGTTGCCACTTCCATATAAGCGTAAGACGGCGTATTTACTTCTGCCACTAAAATCTTAGGATGGTGCGTCGGAAGTGTATTTTCGTCATTATTCAACAACTCTTCATATAATTTTTCGCCCGGACGTAAACCCGTATACCGAATCTCAATATCCTTATCAACTCGTAATCCACTTAGCGTAATCATCTTCTTTGCTAGGTCAATAATCTTGACCGACTCTCCCATATCAAAGACGAAAACTTCGCCGCCTTGACCCATCGTAGCCGCCTCTAAAACGAGTTCGCACGCCTCCGGTATGGTCATAAAATACCGCGTAATCTCCGGATGGGTCACTGTCACTGGTCCACCTCGTTCAATTTGCTTCTTAAATAACGGAATTACGGATCCATTAGACCCTAATACATTGCCAAAACGCGTCGCAATAAACTTGGTCTTAACTCCTTCCAGTTGATTCATTGACTGCGTATACATCTCTGCTAAACGCTTCGTCGCTCCCATTACATTCGTCGGATTAACCGCCTTATCGGTGGAAACCATGACAAATTTTTCGACCCCCAATTCAGAAGCTAGCTCAGCTAAAATCCGGGTACCTATCACATTTGTCTTAATAGCCTCATAAGGATTATTTTCCATCAAAGGAACGTGCTTATAGGCCGCAGCATGGAAAATGATATCAGGACGGTATGTTTTAAAAATCTTACTAACACGTCGCGTGTCTGATACATCTGCTACATTCACTATTAACTGCACATTAGCAGGCACTTTACCAGCTAATTCGTATTCTAAATCATATAGTGCAGATTCCCCTTGATCGACTAAAACCAACTTAGCAGGGAAATAAGCAATTAGTTGACGAACAATTTCACTACCAATAGATCCCGCTGCACCAGTCACTAAAATGACCTTCCCCGAAATCTCATCGCCTATTCGCTTATTGTTCATCTGAATCACCTCGCGACCTAAAAGGTCCTCAATCTTCACGTTGTGAATTTGATTCATGGCAAACTCGCCCTCTACCCATTTGTCTACGGGAGGTAAAGCTTTTACGATAACGCCACGATCCAAGAAGATATCTGTAATTTTACGTTTCGACTTAGCAGACATATTATTGATGGCCATAATAACTTCTAAACCATCATTTGATCCCACAAACTTATCCAAGACCTCTGGTAAGCTATAGACCTTAATACCTTCGATGGTCTTACCAATCTTAGACTCATTGTCGTCAATAAAACCTAGAATTTTATAATTAGTGCTGCGATCTGTTTGGAAAACATTCTTTGTCAACATTCCCGTATAACCAGCTCCATAGATTAATACGCCTATGTTAGGCTTAAATTGATTTATAAAGGATTCATAGAAACTCTTCACAAAAAAGCGAAGAATAATCATCCAGAATAAACAAATAAAGAAATCGATAATTAATATGGAAGCCGACAAATTAAAGACATGTTCAAATCCTAAGGTATTTCGAATAAACCCCGAAACTAAAACCGCAGCAAATGATCCAACGAAGACGGCTTTTAAGATTAAAATCGCATCTTCAATACTCGTATGTCGTATAATTCCCGCATAAGATTGGAAATACAAGAAGGCCAAAAGGCGTAATCCTAAGATAAAAACAAGCTGGGACGCAAATATGGAGAAATCAATTTCCGACAACTGGAAATTCATTCTTAGTAAAGTCGCAATGGAAAATGAGAAGAGTACAATGAGTGAATCAAAGACTAATACCAGCCATCTCGAAAGAAAGCGATTCGAATATTTCCGGATGAAGGACGACTTCGTCATGTTACTGTAATCTTAATAAAAATTTATCAGGCAATTCCCAACATTCAAAATTACCAATTATATAACATAAACTACCTAAAATTTATCAAACGGCTAATTTTGTAGACCAATGGCTAAGCTTTACCGAAGCCTGGAGCCGTTAAATCGACGATTGCATCTGATTTCATGACCATTACTCTTTGATTAGCGATATTTGTCATATATCCAATCGCTGTAACATCAGTGATCTTCTCAACTTTGGGGAAATCCTCCTGAGAAACGGTGAATAATAGTTCATAATCCTCTCCTCCATTCAAGGCGGCAGTTAATGGGCTCAGATTAAATTCGGTAGCTGAAAGATAAGTCTCGTCATCAATCGGAATATTTTTCTCAAAAATTCGGGCACCCAAGACTGAGGCATTACATAAATGAATAATTTCTGAGGCTAATCCATCCGAACAATCGATCATCGAGGTAGGTATAACGCCTAAATCTCTTAATTCGTGAATAATATCAAAACGAGCCATTGGCTTTAACTGACGTAAAACCACATAACTTTTGCCTTCTAATTCCGGCTGCATTTCAGGATTAGATAAGAATACCTGTTTTTCTCTTTCTAACGAATGCAATCCCATCAATGCGGCCCCTAAATCACCCGAAACACAAAGTACATCATTCTCTTTAGCCCCATTTCGCTTCACTAATTTCTCTTCCTCTACCACTCCAGTGGCATTCATGGCTATAATTAAACCCTGAGGGCTAGAAGTCGTGTCACCTCCTACAAGGTCTACTTTGTATTCTTCACAAGCTAATTTTATGCCTTCGTAAAGCGCATCGACTGATTCAACTGAAAAACGATTACTTAAGCCTAAACCAATCGTGATTTGAGCAGGAATCGCATTCATCGCTGCGATGTCAGATAAGACCACAGAAACCGCCTTAAAACCTAAATGTTGCAATGGAGTATAGGCTAAATCAAAGTGCACGCCCTCAATCAGCAATTCAGTAGTCGTTACCACCTTATTCCCCTTCGGATCTAACACAGCTGTATCGTCGCCAATACCTACATCTGTCCAAGCCTGCTTCTCTACAAATTGTGCTGCCAGGTGATTAATTAAACCAAACTCCCCTATTTCTCCGATTTCTGTTCTCTTTTCCATATAACAAAAAAGCCGTCACGAGGACGGCTCTGATTTGATTAATTCTAATTAAGGATTTACTAAAGCCAATTTAACAATGGCACTGCTCGCCTTTACGTAAGCCGTTGTTTGTTGAAGGCTAAGTCCTGTTGCTGTAGGTGTAGCTAAAATGGTGTAAATGATCGTTCCACCTGTTCCTGTAGGTGCCCCATCAGCACTTGTCAATCCATTTAATGTCAAACTTAAACCATCCGTTGCCACGGTGTAGGTGCCTGTGAATATTTTACCGTCAAATTCAGTCAAGGTAACTGATCCAGCCGTAGATAAATCTAACTTATATTGAGAATAGCCTTGAACTACGTTCGAAGTACTTGTTTTATCGTATTTTACTACACCATCCCACTGCGCTGAGCTGGCGGTCCACGCTTTCTTTACTAATGTGGCCACACTCACCGTAGGTGTAGGTGGTGGAGTAGGTGTAGGAGCTGGATCCCCTCCGCCACTACATGCCATCATGGAGATGGCAAACAAAAAGACAATGAGTTGTTTCATAGTAATTTGAATTGTGATGTAAAATTAAAAATCTTTCTGAAAAAAATGGTCTTTGTCCCTTTTTATTTAGCTTCGTGTAAAATATGAAAACATATACTCGCGGACAGTTAGCCCTACGAAATGGGCAGGATAAGCCTGAGATTTGGGTCGCCTTTCAGGGGCTCATTTATGATATGACGCATTCCAAACTGTGGAAAAACGGCAAACATTATGAACATTGGGCGGGTCAGGACTTAACACCTGAGCTAGCGGATGCCCCTCATTCAGAGAAAGTCTTTGAGAAATTTACCCCCATCGGAATTCTAGCATAATATGATTTTAATCGTTGAGAGTGGTTCGACTAAAACGGCTTGGAGACTGATAAAGGATCCAACATCACCCTATGAAAGTTTCTCTAGCGTAGGAATAAATCCTTATTATGAGACCTCGTCTGAAATTGTGGCCTCTCAGGGAAAAGTTTTAGCTGGTTTTACCGGAATACCTATTCAAGCAGTATTTTATTATGGAACTGGGGTGACGGGCGACGCTCAACGAGAGATTATTGCTGAGGCATTTAGGCCCTATTTTTCCAGCAGCTGCACACTTGAAATCCAAAATGACTTGATCGCTGCGGCTAGATCACTTTGTGGTAAAGAGGCGGGTATAGCTTGTATTTTAGGGACTGGATCCAATTCAGGATTTTGGGATGGTGCACAAATTTCAGCACAAATACCTCCATTGGGATTTTGGTTAGGGGATGAGGGAAGTGGCGGCCATTTAGGAAAAAGCCTTGCGTTGAGTTATTTGCACGGGCAAATGCCTTTAGAATTGCGGTCCGTATTTGAAAAGAGGTTTGGGGTGTTAGATCGTCTGACAGTTTTAGATAAGGCATATAAACAGGCATTTCCCAATCGATGGTTTGCTAGTTTTTCAAAGTTCTTATTTGACCATCGAAAAGAGGCCTTTTATTATTCGTTAATCGAAGAATCTTTTGAATCCTTTATAACATTATACTTGAAGCGATATCAGGAGGCATCTATTTTTCACTTTACTGGTTCGGTTGCTTTTTACTATTCTGATATCTTAAAACAAGTGATGAAAAAAAATGGTTTAACTGTCGGACATATCAGTGAGGGGCCGATGGCGGGACTTTGCTTGTATCACAAAGGGGAATTTTGGTCATAAATTCGTAAATTGCACTCAAAGCTTAAAAGCCTAAGACAACAAACTTAAAACACTACCTATGCCATCTCATATTAAATCCATAGGAACAAAGCAAAAAGCACTCCAGGTTAATTTAGACCGCAGTATCTACGGCTCTTTCGCGGAGATCGGTGCGGGTCAAGATGTAGCTGCTAATTTCTTCAAAGCCGGCGGAGCGTCTGGAACCATTGCAAAAACGATTTCAGCCTATGATATGGCCTTCTCTGATGCCATTTATGGGGAAGAGGCTTCAGGGAAATATGTGTGCGAAACACGATTAATGAAAATGTTAAACCGGGAATTCAAATTATTGAATGTCCGCTTAACTGAATCAGCTGCTGAAAAGCGCTTTTTCGCCTTCGCAGACACGGTTTCTGCCTTGAATTTCCAAAAGACAAATGATGCCCACGGCTGGATCGGATTACGCTTTCAGTTAACTCCAAATAGTGGATTTAACGATGTGGTTATTCACGTAAATATGCTGGATAACGACAATATTTTACAACAACAGGCTTTGGGAGTTATTGGCGTGAATCTTTTGTATGGGTGCTATAATTACTACGAAAATCCTGAAAAGTTATTATTATCTCTTTTAGATGATTTAAACAAAGACCGTATCGAAATCGACATGATTCGCTTCGAGGGTCCAGACTTTAAAGAGGTGGATAATCGCTTGATGTCACTCTATTTAGTGAAGCACGGTTATACACAAGCAGCTGTTTTTGGTCCAGATGGAAAGGTGATGCAGCCTTATGATGCTTTGGCTAAAAAACATATCGTGGCCGTTCGTGGTCGTTTCCGTCCTGTAACGAATATCTTCTCAGACATGTTAAAGAAGGGCGTTGCTCAGTTCGAGCAAGAGCCGGATGTGGACGATGATAAAATTTGCGTGTTATCTGAATTAACGCTGAAAAGCTTGGAAAATGAGACGCATAAAATCGACGAGAAAGACTTCTTAGATCGCGTGGATATTCTTTGTTCATTAGGCCAAACCGTCCTAATTTCTAACTTCCACGAGTACTTCAAATTAGTTGACTACTTAAGCAAATTTTCTAAATTAAAAATGGCCCTAGTGATGGGTATGCCTAATTTAGAGTATATTTTCGAAGAAAATCATTATAAAGATGTGCCGGGTGGAATTATGAGCGCTTTCGGGTGTTTGTTCGGAATGAAAATAAAATTATACCTCTACCCGACTGTTTCGTCCACTGGCGAGATTGTTCAATTGAAAAATTTCAAACCAGAAGGTCATCTTCAAGGACTATTCCAGTATTTGATCGACAATGAGAAATTAGCCGAAATCAAAAATTACGATGAGAAACTAATGAATATTCGCACCGATCAAGTGTTAGAAATGATTCAATCTGGAACGGACGAATGGGTACAATTTGTACCGAAATCGGTT
>CAMDSI010000121.1 GCA_945906915.1 Spirosoma fluviale
TACGTGTTTCTCTGCAGAGGTAATAAACAGGGGAGGTAGCTCATCCCACATATCTAAAAGAAAGTTTTTATAAACTTCGACGCTCTCATTCACCTGCTTTTGGGATATTTTATCAGCCTTCGTAAACACAATATAGAATGGAATTTCATCTTCCACCATTCGGCTAATAAATTCAATATCCACTGCCTGTGGCTTCAAACGTATATCCAACAGGACAAATAAACAAGTTAAATTCTCCCGGTGGATCAAATAATCGAAGATCATCTTTTCGAATTCCTTCCTTTTTTCCTTACTGACTTTGGCAAAACCATAACCTGGCAAATCCACTAGATACCATTTCTCATCGATGATGAAATGATTAATCAACTGCGTTTTACCTGGTGTTTGTGATGTTTTCGCTAAACCTTTGTGAAATGTCAATGAATTAATCAACGATGATTTTCCCACATTAGAACGGCCAATGAAGGCGAATTCCGGGTATCGTGCTGGAGGACAATTCTTGAAGTCAGTATTACTTGTAACGAATTTAGCGTTAATCTGAGCCATGGGGCGGGTGATGTTGAGGGACAAAGGTAAGGAAAAGTAATCAGTAGTCAGTAGACAGTAGTCAGTAGACAGTAGTCAGTAGACAGTAGTCAGTATCCAGTAGTCAGTATCCAGTAGATAGTGATAATTTTTCTTAATTATCAGCTTGGTTCTTGTTCTACTAGTAGTAAAACTATTCTTTTGGCAAACATTATAACAATCGGGATATGAAGGTTTGTAAATTTGAAGAATTAATAGTTTGGCAAAAATCCATAGAAATAGCCGTTCAGCTATATAAGCACTTTGATAAACATCCTGATTTTGGTTTTACGAATCAATTAAAAAGGGCATCTATTTCAATTTCGAATAATATAGCTGAGGGTTTCGAACGAAATTCCAACAAGGATTTTAATCGGTTTTTATATTTTGCCAAAGGCTCATCCAGTGAGGTAAAATCAATGTTAATTTTAGGAAATAAATTAGGTTATTTTTCTAATCCAGAAATGAAAAACTATTACAAGCAGATTGATGAAATAGGTAAAATGCTTTATCGGCTATCGATCTCCCTGCCCATGTAACCCTGACTACTGACTACTGACTACTGTCTACTGACTACTGTCTACCCTTGCCTCAACCCGCTTTTTCCTTTACCTTTGTACGCTTATGGAAAAACTACAAAACGATCTACTTCTTCGTGCTGCGCAGGGTCTGCCTGTGGAGCGAATCCCGGTTTGGGTGATGCGTCAGGCGGGGAGAATTTTACCTGAATATAGAGCTGTAAGGGCGAAAGCGGGATCATTTATTGGACTTGCGACGCATCCGGAGATGGCTGCGGAGGTGACGATTCAGCCGGTGACGCGTTTTGGGGTGGATGCGGCGATTATCTTTTCGGACATTTTAGTGGTGCCGGAGGCGATGGGTTTGCCCTATGTGATGGAGGAGCAGAAGGGTCCGGTTTTTCCGGAGGTAATTAGGTCGAAGGCGGATTTAGCGAAGATTCGCGATGCGAATCCGGAGGAGGATTTGAAATATGTATTGGATGCGATTAAGATCGTGAAGAAAGAGCTAGCTGGCAAGGTGCCTTTGATTGGGTTTGCCGGAGCGCCATTTACGATTTTCTGTTATATGGTAGAGGGGAAAGGGTCGAAGACTTTTTCTCAGGCCAAAAAGATGTTGTATGCAGAGCCTGAATTGGCTCATGCTTTGTTGCAAAAGATTACGGATTCGACGATTTCTTATTTGAAGGCGCAGGTAGCGGCGGGAGCTAATTTAGTCCAAATCTTCGATTCCTGGGCTGGCATTCTATCGCCGACGCAGTACTCGGTATTTTCGACGCCTTATCTACAACAGATTTGTGATGCGGTGACGGAGGTTCCGGTGACGCTTTTTGCCAAAGGGGCATTCTTCGCTCGTGAAGAAATGGCTGCATTGAATTGTGCAACGATTGGTTTGGATTGGAATATGGATATTGCAGAATCTCGTCGCTTAGTGGGGCCTAATAAAACATTGCAAGGAAATTTAGATCCTTGTGCTTTGTATGGTGACTTTAAGACGGTAGAGGCGGAGACGAAGAAGATGATCAATCAATTTGGGACGCAACGTTATATTGCGAACTTAGGTCATGGAGTCTATCCTGACATTGACCCGGATAAGGTACAGTGTTTTGTAGATACCGTTCAGAATTATAAATAAAAAAAGCCCTGATCTGTCAGGGCTTTTTTTATTTTGCCGAATAGTTAGGTGCTTCTTTCGAGATGCTCACATCGTGTGGGTGACTTTCTTTCACACCGGCTGAAGTGATTTTCACAAACTTCGCTTGTTGCATTACTTCGATAGAGGATGCACCGCAATAGCCCATTCCTGCTTTTAGTCCGCCGACCATTTGGTATAAAATCTCCGTCACCGAACCTTTGAACGGTACGCGACCTACGATTCCTTCTGGAACTAACTTTTTGATATCGTCTTCTGCGTCTTGGAAGTAGCGGTCTTTCGATCCATCTTCCATGGCCTCTAAGGATCCCATTCCGCGGTAGGATTTGAATTTACGTCCTTCCAAAATGATCATCTCACCCGGTGCTTCGTCTGTTCCCGCTAAAAGAGAGCCGATCATGACGGTGCTTGCACCGCCAGCGATGGCTTTCGCCACATCGCCTGAATAACGAATTCCTCCATCAGCGATTACTGGGACATCGTATTTTTGTAAAGCTTTGGCCGCTTCATAAACCGCCGTTAATTGAGGCATACCCACACCTGCGATAATACGCGTGGTACAAATACTGCCTGGACCTACACCTACTTTCACTGCATCGGCTCCTGCTTCCGCTAAGGCGACAGCTGCTTCTCCGGTGGCGATATTACCTACGATAACATCTAAATTAGGAAATGCTTTTTTGACTGATTTCAATGCCTCAATCACTCCTTTCGAGTGTCCGTGTGCAGTGTCAATACTGATGACGTCTACGCCGACTTGAACTAAGGCTTGAACGCGATCTAATAAATCGGGGGTCACGCCTACTGCGGCACCCACGCGAAGACGGCCTAAGAGATCTTTCGATGCCAAAGGGTGCGACTTGCGCTTCAAAATATCTTTATAAGTAATCAAACCAATTAATTTCCCATTCTTATCGATGATGGGTAATTTTTCGATTTTGTATTCTTGTAAAATGCTTTCGGCCTCTTCCATGCTGATTCCTTCTTTGGCCGTAATCAAATTATCCTTCGTCATGATCTCCTTCACGGGACGAGTGGTTTGTTTTTGGAAACGTAAATCACGGTTCGTCAAAATCCCCACTAATTTCCCCTCATTATCGATCACCGGAATGCCCCCGATCTTGAATTCCTTCATGATACGTTGCGCATCCCCTAGTGTGGAATTATCCTTCAAAGTCACTGGGTCGATGATCATCCCTGATTCAGAACGCTTTACCTTCCGAACTTGAGCCGCTTGTTGCTCGATCGTCATATTCTTGTGAATGATTCCAATGCCACCTTCTTGTGCTAGCGCTATGGCTAAAGCAGCTTCCGTCACCGTATCCATCGCGGCAGAAACAATCGGAATATGTAACGAAATATTACGTGTAAGGCGAGATGAGGTACTTACTTCGCGGGGTAAAACCTCGGAATAAGCAGGAAGCAAAAGTACGTCGTCGTAGGTTAAAGCTTCGAAAAGAAATTTGTTGGAATCAAGCATAGCAAATAATTTGAGTAGGGTGATGTGTGTTACCCTTATTTGCAGGACAAAATTACACGAAATTTCTGAAATATTTAAATCCTTTTCTTATTTTTTATCCCAGATTTAGATTTTTAGCTGTAAATTGCGGCTTGAATTTTTAAGCCTTTGTAATGAATTATCAACCTCAGGATTTCCTTCCGATTTTTGTTCAGTTGGGTGCTGCTTTAGCATTTATAGTTGCTACTATGTTAGCGACGCACGCATTAGGTCCTAAAAGACATTCTAAAGAGAAAGATGATACCTTTGAATGTGGTATCGAATCGATCGGAGATGCCCGAACTCCTATTTCAGTTAAGTATTTTTTAGTAGCCATTCTTTTTGTGCTATTCGATATAGAAATCGTCTTCATGTATCCATGGGCGGTGAATTTTAAGGAATTGTCATGGAATGGTTTCTATGAAATGTTAGTATTCATGGGCTTGCTTCTAGTAGGCTTCCTATACGTATTGAAAAAAGGAATTTTAAAGTGGGAGAAATAATGAGTGATTCAACAGTTCAAGTAGCTGAAGCGCCTCCAGGAGTAGAGGGAGCTGGTTTTTTTGCAACATCTTTAGATAGTTTAGTGGGGTTAGCCCGTGCTAATTCACTTTGGCCTTTACCTTTCGCCACCTCTTGCTGTGGTATTGAGTTTATGTCTACGATGGCATCCCATTATGATATTGGTCGTTTTGGTGCGGAACGTTTAAGTTTCTCTGCACGTCAAGCGGACGTTCTAATGGTGATGGGAACGATTTCTAAGAAGATGGCGCCGGTTGTAAAACAGGTATATCTCCAAATGGCTGAGCCTCGTTGGGTATTATCCGTAGGGGCTTGTGCTTGTTCAGGCGGTATTTTTGATACCTATTCTGTACTTCAAGGAATCGACCGTATTATCCCAGTGGACGTTTATGTGCCAGGTTGTCCGCCACGTCCGGAGCAAATTTTAGATGGCTTTATGCAGATTCAAGAATTAGCGAAAAAGGAAACAACACGCAGACGTAACGAACCAGAATACAAGGCTTTATTAGCTTCATACGGAATCGAATAACTATGAACGATAAGATAATCGAAGCGCTTTTAGCGCAGTTTGGTGAGGAGGGTGTTTATGGAATAGGGGAGTCACATGGCATTTTGCAGGTGACCACGGAAGTAGAGAATATCGTTCCGATGATCCATTTCTTGTATGCACACCCGGTATTTAAGTTTCAATTTTTGACGGATTTGGCTGGAATTCATTTTCCGGAGGCCAAAGGTCAAGAACTAGGAGTGATCTACCACTTGCACAGTTTGGAAAACAATGTACGTCTTTGGATTAAGGCCTATGCGCCTATCGAAGCGCCTAATTTCCCTACGATCACGGACCTTTTTGCTACGGCAAACTGGATGGAGCGCGAGGCGTTTGATTTTTATGGTATCATCTTCGAAGGTCACCCTAATTTGACCCGTATACTTAATATGGACGAGATGGATTACCACCCGATGCGTAAGGAATATCCGTTAGAGGATGCGACGCGTCACGATAAGATTGATGAATTGTTTGGACGATAATAAATAGACATGTCTGAAATAGCTTTAGTAAACAGCCCTAATGTAGGATTAGATAAAACACAAAAAGGGGGACCTTATGTGAATGAATTATCTACGTTAAACTTAGGTCCCACGCACCCAGCGACGCACGGTATCTTCCAAAACATCTTAACGATGGATGGAGAAACCATCGTAGACGCGGAGCAAACGGTGGGTTATATCCACCGGGCCTTTGAGAAAATCGCAGAACGTCGTCCTTTTTATCAAATCACGACTTTAACTGACCGCATGAACTATTGTTCAGCTCCGATTAACAACATGGGCTGGCACATGACGGTAGAGAAATTGTTAGGTATCGAAGTTCCTAAGCGCGCGCAATACATGCGAGTAATCATGATGGAACTGGCGCGTCTAACGGATCACATTGTTTGTAATTCCATCTTAGCGGTAGACACCGGAGCCTTAACGGGTTTCTTGTATGTATACCAATGGAGAGAGTTCATCTACGAAATTTACGAGGAGATGTGCGGTGCACGTCTTACAACGAATATGGGTCGTTTCGGTGGTATGGAGCGTGATTTTACGCCGGTAGCCATCGAGAAAATCCAAAAATTATTAAAAGAACTTCCGGCTGCGTTAAAGGAATTCGAAGGCTTGGTGATGCGTAACCGTATCTTCATGGACCGTACCCAAAACGTGGGTGGAATTTCAGCTGAGCGTGCGTTAAACTACGGATTTACAGGTCCTAACTTGCGTGCCGCTGGGGTGGATTACGATGTTCGTTCAATGAACCCGTATTCATCTTACGAAGATTTTGAATTCGATGTGCCGGTAGGAACGAAAGGAGATACCTACGATCGTTTCTTAGTACGTGAAGAGGAGATGTGGCAAAGTTTGCGCATCATCCAACAAGCGATGGACAACCTTCCTGAAGGTCCATACCACGCAGATGCACCGCATTATTATTTACCAGATAAACAAGACGTCTACCACAACATGGAGGCTTTGATCTACCACTTCAAAATTGTGATGGGAGAGATCGATGCACCGGTGGGTGAGGTTTACCATTCAGTAGAAGGCGGAAACGGAGAATTAGGTTTCCACTTGGTTTCTGATGGAGGTCGTACTCCTTACCGTTTGAAATTCCGTCGTCCCGGATTTATATATTACCAGGCTTTCCCAGAGATGATCAAGGGGACCACCCTTTCAGATGCGATCGTAACGATGTCATCGATGAATGTAATTGCAGGAGAGTTAGATACTTAAGACATGAGCAAGATTGTTTTCCCAGCAGAAACGCTGGAATTAGTGAAAAAAATTATCGCCCGCTATCCGGAAGGAAAGCAGAAGTCGGCTATTTTGCC
>CAMDSI010000122.1 GCA_945906915.1 Spirosoma fluviale
AGCGCATTAAATTGGTCTTTTTTTGCGGCTAATAGGGAATAATGCATCGAAATACTACTCAAAATTAATACACCCGTACTGTAGCTAAATAAACTAGGCATTTCAAATTCTACCCAGTTTCCTTCTGCTTTTCTTACCAGGTAGGCAGAGGTGAAGGCTGCAAAAAGCATAACGATGGAAACGATGAATAACCACATCGTAAAAACTTTCGGATTGACCGACCGGGTTTCAGCCGGTTCGATAACATTCTCTGTTGATTTCATGATTTAAACTTTATCAAATAATAAGGCAATTTGTATGATGATTAAATAGAAAAAGGAGCCAAACATCATCCATTTTGCGGCCTTGTCTGTGGGGCGCATCATGAGGTAGAAGGTTTGGCATAAAAATAGAATTCCAGCTACGACTGTGATAATGGCAGATTGAATTCCTGTGATGTGCAGTAGATACGGCACAAATCCCAAAGGCACTAAAAAGAGCGTATAAATCATAATGGTGAAAGCTGTTTTAATGTCTTTCTTTCCATCATTCGGTAACATCTTAAATCCAGCCTTGCGGTAATCAGCATCAGCCACCCAGGCGATCGCCCAGAAGTGGGGGAATTGCCAGAAAAATTGAATCGCAAACAAGATGCCCGGCTCCCAACCAAAATGACCTGTCGCAGCCACCCAACCAATCATAGGAGGAAAGGCTCCTGGGAACGCCCCCACAAATACGGAGATGGGTCCCACGCGCTTCAAGGGTGTATAAACATAGCCATATAAAACATAAGATAGCAAGCCGATTAAGGCCGCTTTCCACGTAAAATAACTTAATAAACCTAAGGCAATCACGGCCAAAACATAGCCAAAATTTCGGGCTTGAGCCGGTGTTAAGGTTTCTGTAGGCAGTGGGCGCTTAGCCGTACGCTTCATTAATTTATCGAATTCAATTTCTTTCAATTGATTCACGATATTCGCCGCTCCGGTTAATACAAAACCGGCTAAGGAGATCAAGAAAATACCCAGAGGCTTGTGATCGATAGGCGCTAGTAAATACCCAAACGTGCCCGAGAAGGCTACCGTCATAGATAGTCTCGATTTTAAGAGGGCGATATAGGGCTTTATACTTGACATTTACGCGTTTTTTGTTTGGATCCAAGTGCTAATATGCCAGCCTATTAATACTAGGGAGATTAATAAGTGAACCGCTTGGCTTCCGAGGGGTAATTCAAAGTAGGCCATCAAAATTCCGGTGGCGAAGGAAATTCCAACTAATACCATCATACCATGACGGTATGTTTGTAGAGCTGAATTTTTAATTTTATTCCAAAGAATCAAGTGACCTAATACGATAAACCAAGAGAATGTTCTGTGGACAATATAGACTAGATCAAGATGTGCCACCCATTGGTTTTTAGCCCCTTCTCCTAATTCCTTTATTACGTGATCCATATTTTCGCGGACCTGTGTGCCTAAGATTATTTGGATTAAAACTAAGAGTAAACTAATGCCTATCCACAGGCGATTCTCCAGAGGTATAACCGCTTTGGAAGTTTGATTGTTTAGTGCTTGGACTAAAAAATAGATAACTCCGATGGACAACAACATGTGCGCCGTCACCACTCCTGGCAATAGAAAAGAGTCAACTACATATTTACCTAAAACGGCATTGGCCAGAATTAGTAGGAGTCCTGCCAAAGTAGGTAAGAATACTTTCTTGCCTTCTTTCCAAGCTAATATAGTGGTGATTAAAACAATAAGTCCCGTCAAGGCACCGATCAGGCGATTGATGTATTCGATCCAAGTTTTGGTCGGATTAAATAGGACTTCGCCATGTAATTTATCTTGGTAGATCACCTCGTAATGCAAGGGTAATTCAGCCACATTGGTGGGAGGAATAAAACGCCCAAAACACTTAGGCCAATCTGGACATCCCATTCCCGATCCTGTGCTGCGAACGATTCCGCCGGCAAGGATAAGCAAATAAATGCTCAGGAGAGAAAGGGTTGCAAATTTTCTAAAGGCCATTTTTAGGGTAAAAAAAAGATGCATCTAAATGAGTTTCATTCGGATGCATCTTTGATTGTTCGGGTTAATTAACGGTTGTAACTCTCGTTTTGTGCGCCTAATAAACCCTCGATATCTTTTTCTTTTGCAATTTCTGCTTCTTCCTCAGGAAGGTTAGAGCTCTTAGTTGCAGAGAATGGAATGTTTTGAGGGATAAAATCTTGCTCAGCACCTGGCTTCGAATAATCGTAAGGCCAACGGTAAACAGCAGGAATTTCACCTTCCCAGTTTCCGTGTTCCGGATTAATAGGAGCCGTCCACTCAAGTGTATTCGAGTTCCAAGGATTTTGTGGAGCTAATTTTCCTTTAAAGATAGAGTAGAAGAAGTTCCAAGCAAAGATCGCTTGCGCAGAGAAGGTGATGATCGCTGCAATCGAGATAAATGCGTTCATATCTGTGAAAGCGGCAGCGCTATCATTTCCTAATGCCGTGAATGAATAGTAACGACGAGGGAAACCTGCAATACCTATGTAGTGCATTGGGAAGAATACTAAGTAAACACCCACGAACGTAAACCAGAAGTGGATATAGCCTAAATTTTTGTTCATTAAACGACCAAACATCTTAGGGAACCAATGGTAAACACCCGCCATCAATCCGAAGAAGGATGCCGCACCCATTACTAGGTGGAAGTGAGCTACTACGAAATAGGTATCGTGTAAGTTAATATCTAATGCCGAGTTACCTAAAATGATACCCGTAACACCACCCGAAATGAATAGAGATACAAGACCGATCGAGAACAACATTGCTGGCGTAAAGACTAAATTACCTTTCCAAAGTGTCGTAATGTAGTTAAACGCTTTCACCGCAGATGGTACCGCAATGATCAACGTTAAGAACATAAATACCGAACCTAAGAATGGATTCATACCTGTTACGAACATGTGGTGAGCCCAAACAATGAAGGCAAGCACCGTGATTCCCATCATCGAACCGATCATCGCGCGGTATCCGAAGATAGGCTTGCGTGAATTAGTGGCAATGATTTCAGATGTCATACCTAATGCCGGAAGTAATACAATGTAAACCTCAGGGTGACCTAGGAACCAGAATAAGTGTTGGTACAAGATCGGAGAACCACCCATATTAGGAAGTGCTTGTCCTTGAATATAGATCTCAGATAAGTAGAAAGACGTACCGAATGAACGGTCAAAGATTAATAATAAAGCCGCTGATAATAATACAGGGAATGATAATAATCCCAAAATAGCCGTAAAGAAGAATGACCAAATAGTCAATGGCATCTTCGTGAAAGTCATACCACGTGTACGTAAATTAATAATCGTACAGATGTAGTTGATACCCCCCATTAAAGAGGATACAATAAAGAATGCCATGGATGTTAACCAAAGTGTCATACCTAATCCTGAACCTGGCATAGCCTGTGGCAGGGCAGATAGGGGCGGATAAATTACCCAACCTCCTGATGCCGGACCAGTTTCTAAGAACAAGGACGCGAACATGATCATCGATGAAAGGAAGAAGAACCAGTAGGATAGCATGTTAATGAATCCTGAGGCCATATCTCGTGCGCCGATTTGTAATGGAATTAAAAAGTTAGAGAAGGTTCCAGAAAGACCTGCGGTTAGCACGAAGAATACCATGATGGTACCGTGCATGGTCACAAGGGCTAAATAAAACTCCTTATCTAGCTTTCCACCTTCGTCAATCCACCCACCTAAAATAGGGCGTAACCACTCTAATTGCATATCAGGGAAACCTAATTGCAAACGAAAGATGATGGAAAAAGATCCCCCAATAAACGCCCAAAGGATACCTGAAATCAGGTATTGCTTCGCGATCGTTTTGTGATCTGTGGAGAATATATATTTCGTCCAAAAATTTAGCTCATGGTGCTCATGCTCATGATCGTGTGAGTGATCGTGGGTGTGAACTTCTTCAGCGTGTGATGTTGCAGTTGACATATGAATTTATTTTCTTCTTTTCTTTGTTAAATTAGTTTACACTTACGGCTTCTGCTGCTGGCGCAGTTGTGCTATCTACCGCAACTGGTTCAGCAGGAATATACTTACTTGCCTTCGCTTTTAAGTTATCTGGAACTTTAGCTAAATAAGTAGGATTCGTAGTTAAGAATGGCTTTTGTTCCGCACACCATTTTTTGTAATCTTCCGGCTCATCCACAAAAACAGTAATGGACATACCGAAGTGACCGCGGCCACAAACTTCTGTACAGTTTACCTTAAAGTTGAAATCCTTCTTGCCTAATTTAGCTCGCATTTCATCTGTTGAGATGTTAGGCGTGAACCAGAACTTAGTCGGCATACCTGGAACTGCATCCATTTTCACTCGGTGGAATGGTAAATAAACCGAGTGCAATACGTCCTGAGCTTTAATTTTTAATAAAACAGGCTTGCCCTTAGGTAAGTGTAACTCTGTTGCCGTAAAGTCGTCAAATGAATTCTTATCCGTAAAGTCAATACCAATATTATTTGTTTCATCAATTAACTTATAATTGAAATTACCTAATTGATTATCATCATTACCTGCGTAGCGTACATACCAGCCGAATTGATGTCCTGTGATTTCAATAACAACCGCATCGCTTGGTGCTTGAGAGGTAATATCTCGCCAAGTTCTCCAGCCTGTAAATACAAGGATGGCCATGACAATAGCAGGAATAACCGTCCAAATCAATTCTAATTTGTGGTTAACTGGGTAGAAAGTAGCTTTTCTGTTTTTGTTATAACGGTATTTGAATGCAAAGTATAATAACAAGGTGTTCGAGACAAAAAACGCTAGTGTTACTACCGCCATAGATGTCCAAAACATCGAATCAGTCTTTACTCCGTGTTCTGAAGCAGCTATCGGTAAGAAATCTGGCTTTGCCACCATAAATGACCAAACACCTGCAATCGTTCCTAATGCCCAGAAGATAATCATTCCGTACGCATTGGCATTATTATTTGAATCTAGTGCGTCATCTGTATTTTCATCGGCAACTAAAGATTTATTCAACTTTATACTTTTGCTAATTACAGAAATAGCAAGAGCAAAGAAGATAATTGATAAAAGACCTATTAGGTAAAACATAATTGTTATTTTAATAGAAGTTCAAAAATTAAATATCGTGGTGTAAAGCTTCTGGCAAGAATGGGTGGTTTTTAGCCACTAAACTAGCCTTAGTTAATTCATCTGAAATCACATAAATGAACGCAGATGCAAACACCGTAACCATTCCAAATTCGACTAAGCCATAGCCACCATGTTTACCTACAACACCTGGCATAATCATTTGGTAGAAATCAATATAGTGACCAGCGATAATTAAGAATGCAGCGATCTTTAAAAAGATACGCGTTCTTTTCGCATCACGTGTCATCAAAACTAAGAAAGGCAACAAGAAGTTTAGAATTACCATTAATATTTCTGATGTCTTGTAAATTTTATTATGACCTTCCCAACGCTCTAAGAAATAAATGGTCTCTTCAGGTAAGTTAGCGTAGTAGATCAATAAGAATTGCTCGAACCAAACATACGTCCAGAAGATAGAGAAGGCAAACATAAACTTACCTAAATCATGTAAGTGATTTTCGTTGACATAACCCATTAAGCCTTTGTCCTTTAAATACAAGATGGCTAAAACGATTACTGCATAAGTGGTCACGTGCCAGGACGAAAACATATACCAACCGAACATCGTAGAGAACCAGTGCGTATCGATCGACATAACCCAGTCCCAGGCGAACATAGAACTAGAGGCACCGAAGATGACGATGAATGCCGTTCCTATTTTAACTAATTGATGGAAGTATTCCGTTCCGCCATTTAAATCCTCTTCTAAAGATTTTTTACGTAACATTTTCCAAAGAAGGATCCACAATCCGCCAAATACAACCAAACGAATTAAGAAGAAGGTTTTGTTCAAATAACCCGACTTACCTGCAATGATTTTATCGTAGTTTTCATTTCCTACTTCCGTTACACCATGGTGCATCCAGTGGAAAATCACATCCCCTTTAAATAAGAATACTAAAATCAAGATAGGCAACGAAATGTATAAGAACTTAGGGAAAGCCTCAGGAACACGTTTCATGACAGAAGACCAACCTGACTTTGTTAAGTATTGTAATGAAACA
Organism: Spirosoma fluviale; assembly: GCA_945906915.1. Taxonomy (GTDB): domain Bacteria; phylum Bacteroidota; class Bacteroidia; order Cytophagales; family Spirosomataceae; genus Aquirufa; species Aquirufa fluvialis_D. The sequence goes on from CAMDSI010000122.1 coordinate 6,149, forward strand.
AAGAACATACCTACTACGGCGATACCCGTAAAGAAAACAGCATTTAACCAAACATTAGCCCAAATGCGATTAGTCCAATCGTAGTGCTCTTCCACTCCTGCTTGGTGAGATACCGCACCACCAGATACGTGTTCTGCCGCTGCTTCGTGTCCCGCTTTTACCGCATCATGTCCTGCTGCCGCTACTTCGTGACCACCTGATTCTCCTTTAGATAAAAGGTAAATACCAATAACTAAAGCAACAAGGCCTGCGATGAAAGCATAGATTATTCTTTTTTTGCCTTCAGAATTGAAGTCAAAATGCTCTTCTACGTTTGCTGGGGAAAAATGTGAATGTCCCGCCATTTTATTCTCTATTTTAAATGAACTAATTTAAATCTTATTGTTTTTGTAACTCGTGTACATAAAGTACGATTTTCCAACGGTTCTCTGAGGAA
>CAMDSI010000123.1 GCA_945906915.1 Spirosoma fluviale
TCGCCCATAGTCGCTATTTAAGTTATTTGAGTATCTTTGAAAATAACGATAACCGTCGCTAAACCTATGAAACAATCTTATTTATGGGGCATCGATTTAGGTGGAACTAAGATCGAATGCGCTGTTTTAGCTGCCGATGACCTAACTCATATCATCGCGCGTGAACGCATTGACACTGAGGCCTCTAAGGGCTACGAACATATTATTACGCAAGTCGCTCGCTTGGTATCGCGGGTGTCTGATCAGATTGGTGTTTCGCCTACGCATATTGGTTTTGCCACTCCAGGCGTATTGAATCCCGCTACCCAAACCATGAAAAACTGCAACACGACCTCGATGAACGGTCGTCCGATGGCAGTTGATTTAGCAAAAGCTACTGGAGCTCAGGTTCGGTTAGCAAATGATGCTAATTGCTTTGCTTTGGCAGAAACCTTAATGGGTGTTGTTCAGGATGTAAATCCTAAGGCTGAGGTTGTTTTTGGGATCATCATGGGAACCGGTGTGGGTGGTGGTTTAGTTGTCCACGGTCAGGTAATCAATGGTTTGCACGGAATAGGCGGCGAATGGGGTCATAATATCTTAGAAGAAGGCGGGACGCCTTGTTATTGCGGTAAGTCGGGATGCGTGGAACACGTGATTTCGGGCCCAGCTTTAGAGGGTTTTTATATGTCCCAAAGTGGTCAAAAACTCAGAATGCCCCAAATTCTTCAAGCGCATTTAGCCGGAACAGATACTTTCGCTTCTGCAACCATCGAGCGTATGCTGGAAAATTTTGGTCGCGCCGTTTCCACCCTAATTAATGTACTGGACCCTCAAGTAATCGTCATTGGTGGTGGTGTGGGTAATATCGATTTACTTTATACCGAAGGCATTGAACGCATCAAAAAATACATTTTTAATTCAAGAGAGGTCTTGACTCCGATTGTGAAGCCTAAGTTGGGGGATTCGGCTGGGGTTTTTGGTGCAGCGCTTCTTTATAAATCTGAGGCCATTTAGTTTGGGGATTTTCAAATTGGTCTGCGTCATAATTTCTAAAATCCCCAAACTAAAACAGCCTTCAGATTTTAAATCGCTTGCTCTTCTTAGAGTTCGTAAGAATAGTTTTTGATTTTTATCATTCAAAAATCATTGCGAAGCACGATTTTGAATGAAAAAATCAAAAGCTATACCTTGAGAAACCATTTCTTCCGCCAAAACACCCAACACACCCCCCAACATACCAGTACAAAGGCTATCGCATAAGCGAGTGAGCCGTTGAATTTGCCAAAAATAGGCTCAAAAATGTGCCAGTATAACCAATCGCTGGCTGACATATTTTGTATTTGGAATTTGCCTAATTGTATGGCAATAACCTCTGAAATACCATAAGCAAGAATGGAATTGGTGCCGAATACAAGGAAGAAGGTGTTACCAAAATGACGTTCTTTGGTCTCAATCCAACAGTTTAGTAAGCCGATCAAGATAAAATCAATCCCTGCGCAAATCAAGACAAAAGAGCTTGTCCATAATTTTTTATTGATGGGAAAGGCATGATCCCAAAGGAGTGCAATTACAATTAAGGCAGCACCCCAGCCGAGGAGACCGGTTAAGGCAGATTTCCCTTCTTTGGCCTGATTCTCTAAATACAAACTCACCTGGTAGCCAAAAAGGCACGTCGAAATAGCTGGTAAGGTACTCAAAAAGCCTTCCGGGTCAAAAGCGATTCGGAGGCCATTTACTACATTACCGTGGTATAAATGTGATTCTCCGAATAAAAAGAGATCTAATTTCCGCACGGCATTTGAACTAATATCCATCCAAGATCCCGTATCTCCAAAGACATATAAAATTCCCCAAAACGACAGTAAAATACCCGCATTTATCCAGGTGAGCCATTTTTTAGGAACTTGTAATGTGATGAAAGAAACGGCACAATAAGACAGGGCTATCCTGGGTAATACATTCAGAAAGCGTAAATTTTCGAAAGAAAAATCAAGGAATGGGAAATAAAAAACGAAGTAATTGATTAAAAATAGATACAAAGTTCGCTTTAAAATCTTGTTGCGAACAGCGGGTGTCAATTCATAGTTAAATGCCTTAAATGAAAAGCGCATCGCAACACCCACCATGAACAAAAAACTAGGAAAAACGAGGTCTGTAGGCGTAAAGCCATTCCATTTAGCATGCAATAAAGGGCCATAGGTGAAATCCCCATTGCCATTATTATTTACTAGAATCATACCCGCAAGTGTGATTCCTCTCAGTATGTCGAGTGAAAGAAAGCGTGTTTTCATAGTAATAGGACAGGTTTGATGATAGAGGTTGATTGTGTGGTAAATCTAAAATAATATTTCCCAGAAACGAAAGGTCCCAGGTAAATTGTTGAGTCTGATTGATCTAATCTGAACGTTTGGACGACAGCGCCTACACTATTCAGAATTTCTACTTCTGCTGCAGAATAGGGCATCGATATATGAATGGCAGAACCCGGACTGACTGGATTAGGGTAAATGATGAGTTTGGAAGCATCTGGCTCATTTTCTAAAATGAGTTCCATGGCAGCTATGGCTTTGTCATAATTGGGTATGCCAAAGCCTAAAAGCATATCCGTTTTCGCAAATTGAGTCCCTGATTTAAGCAAGGCATTTCTAATTTGTTGCGTCGTATGCCTAGGAAATGTCTGGAGTAGCCCTGCTGCTAATCCCGCAATTAGTGGAGCTGAAAAGGAGGTGCCATTGGAAATCCCGATCGTTCCTTCCGTATAACCCACGACGGTGGAAGATCCCATCGCCACCACATCAGGCTTTATTCGACCATCGAAACTGGGACCAATAGAGCTGAAAGACGATTTGCTGCCTAAAGCAGTAACGGAACCCACTGTTAAAATAGAGTCTGCGTCTGCTGGTGCTGTGATGTATTTCCAGCTATTGGCGCCTTCATTTCCCGCACTGATAGTAATTAAAATACCTTTGCTGGCTGCCCATCCGGCCGCTTTCGAAACCAGAGTCGATTTGCCATTCATATCCGCATAGCTATGATTATGCAAGGGGTTGTCAAAGATAGAATAGCCCAAAGAGGACGATATAATATCCGTTCCTAAGCTATCTGCCCATTCGGCTCCACGTAGCCAATTGGCTTCTTCTACAATTAATTCATGTCCACTTTCTTCGGTTTGGGCTAGGGCAAAGGAGGCTTTGTAGGCAGTTCCAATTAATTTTCCTGGTGCATATCCGGCAATGGTGGATAGGACGTTTGTTCCGTGGCCGCCAGCTGTATATATAGACGTAATTGTTGGATCCGTAGTTAAGGTGGCGATAACCCGTTTTTCGGTGAAGGTATTTTGAAGGTAAGAAACAGTGTTGGCTTGTTTGAATCCGTCATCGAGTAGCGTGATAAGTGATCCTTGACCGAGTATGTTTTTTGCGTGCATCTGGTCGATGCCTAATTGGTTGATTTGGGTGGATGAATTTCCGTAATCAGGGCTTACTGCGCTTGATTGAATTCCGGATAGAATTTGCTTTGCTTGACTCGAGTCAGCAGGAAAATTCCAATAAAGGCCTTTGACGCAACTTAAGGCAAGAGTTTTCTTTAAATCGCTTGGTTTTTGGGTAATAAGGGCACCATTGATCCACTTTAATGGAAATAGGATGCTGGCACCAGAGGCTTTTATTTGATCAAGGTAGCTTTGGCTGATGGGTAAATCTTGCGAAGTCAGGACCACGCGATTCTTTCTACGGCGCTCTAGGCTTTTGGAACTTAAAAAGTCCTCAGGCTTGTTTAACGAATAATTGTTTGAAGCTTTGTCCTTAAAAAGAATCAAATAGCGGTAGGTTTGCGCCTTCAAGGGTAGGCAAGCGCTGAATAGTAATAGGAAGATATACCGCTGAAACATAAAGCAAATTAAGAATTTTAAGCTAATTTTGTTTGATGAAATTGTTCGCCAAATCCTTCATGTCCCTTTTTCTCGCTGCCTGGATTCTTTTCGGTAGCCTAGGAATTTCATGGACCGAAGCGACTTGTGTGTTTACAGGGGCTAAGAAAACTAGCTTCTCTAAAGCAGAATCTTGCTGCAAAAATACATCCCAAGCACATATTTCTAGGGCTAAATGTTGTTTGCTAGGGAAATACCAGGTGAAATTTAACTTCGATTTCACGAGGGGTGTCAAAGCCATTAACTTGGCTTTTGTTTCGGCATCGCAGCCCATAGCTATTCCTTCATTAGAAATTTTTTATCAAGAACTTGATTCTTTTTCGTCTTTTCAAGCTAATGCTCCTCCCTTATCGCGGCAAGTTCGTTTAGCTCAATTGCAAACGTATTTGATTTGAGGAAATAGGGTAACAGCTATTTCTATCATTTAAATCAAATTACCATGTATAAATTACTTGTTCTTCTAAGTTTTTCTACGCTTTTACAGGCCCAAAAGGTCATAAATAAAGATAGTATCGAACGCGATACAGAATTAAAAGAGTTTCGGGTAATCGCGAATCCGGGTCAAAAAGACGACAACGCCATTCTCGCTACCGAGGTTATGACAATCAAAACCTTAGGGAAGGCAGCTTGCTGTAATTTATCTGAGAGCTTTGAGACGAATGCGTCGGTATCTGTTAGTTATGCAGATGCGGTGACGGGTTCGAAGCAAATTCAATTACTTGGCTTAGCAGGAAACTATGTGCAAACGAATGTAGAGAATATCCCGTCGATTAGAGGTTTGAAATCTACCTACGGCTTAAATTATTTGCCAGGAACCTGGATTAAATCAATTGATTTAGCCAAAGGAACGATCTCCGTTGTAAATGGATATGAATCTATGACGGGGGCCATCAATGTGGAATTGGCAAAGCCAGATACTTCGGAGGTTTATTATTTAAATACCTATACGAACGCTCAGGGGCGTTTCGAGGTCAATCAACAGGGCGCACATCGCTTTAATTCGCGCTTGTCTACGGGCGTATTTACGCATTATTCGAAGCAAGTTGCTCGATTTGATGGTAATGGAGATGGTTTTTTGGACTTACCTTTATTTAACCTCATCAATGTGTTAAATCGCTGGAAATATGCCACAGATCGTTGGATGATTCAATGGGGAGCAAATTACTTACATGAGGATCGTTTAGGAGGTCAAAACGGCATTGAATCAAATTCTGATCGGTATAAGATCTACGGCTTCGGGAGCAAGACCGAGCGCTTGGAGACTTTTGCTAAGATCGCTCGCTTGTACCCTGCTAAGCCTTATCAAGGTTTGGCATTAATTTTAAGTACGGCGAACCATTCAAATGATTCCTACTTTTCCATGAAAAATTACCGAGGGCGTGAGCAAAGTGTGTACGGTAATTTGATTTTTCAATCCATTATTGGCAACACAAATCATACCTGGAAGACCGGTGCTAGTTTTTTGATGGATTCCTATCAAGAATCTTATATCGATTCAGCTTATGCCAGGACGGAAATGGTGCCTGGAATTTATGGTGAGTATACGTGGACAATTCCTACTAAATTAACGGTGGTTCTAGGCCAAAGAGTCGACTTTCACAATCAACTAGGCACCCAATGGGTACCTCGTTTACATATGAAGTGGGATGTAGCGCCGGATTGGATTGTTCGATTATCTGCCGGGAAAGGTTGGCGTCGGGTGAATCCTTTGGCAGAAAATATGGGATTCTTAATTAACAATCGCTATTTAAAGCTGGTAGGAAACCTAAATCCACTCGAAGTATCTTGGAATCACGGAATTACGTTGACAAAAAATATAAACATCGGATCTCGTAAAGCGAATCTGGTACTAGATGCTTTTCAAACTGATTTTAGCCAGCAATGGATGGTCGATATGGAAGCAGGTAGCAGGCTAAGGATGTATGCAATGCCAGGAGTATCCTATTCCACAAGTATTCAGGGAGAGTTTAATTATAGCCCATTTAAAAGGTTTGAAATCAAGGCTGCCTATCGTTACCAGGATGTGCAAGCAGATTATTTGCATGACGGCGGTTTAATTCGTCTTTCTAAGCCCTACTTAAACAAGGATCGTGTGTTAGTTAATTTAGCTTATGCAACTCCATATGAGATATGGAAGTATGATTTGACCTGGCAATGGAATGGTTCTCGAAGGATCCCTGACCATAAATTATCCCATTTACATACCGGCGCTATTCAAGAAGTAACAGCACCACCATTTTCTACCGTTTATGCGCAGGTTACCCGTCAATTTAAAAAGTGGGAATTGTATCTAGGAGTGGAAAATCTTTTTAATTTTACCCAAAAGAATCCCATTTATGTAGCTAAAGATCCATTTGCTTCAGGATTTGATGCTTCGATGGTTTGGGGGCCGATCACCGGCACCATGGTTTATTCAGGAATACGTTTTAAAATCAATTAATATGAAAAAGTACATCTTAGTTTTGACCCTAGTAATGGGAATGTTTGGGGCCTTTGCGTCCACAAGTCAGTTAACTCAAAAGGCAGATCAAAAGGCTGCCAAAGAGAGTAAAAAAGAAGAATATGCTTGTCCAATGAAGTGCGAAGGCAAAAAGACCTATGCTAAAAAAGGGAAGTGTCCTGCTTGCACCATGGATCTTAAATTAGTTAAAAAATAATCC